>NZ_JAOWHD010000058.1:105684-116193 GCF_030332785.1 Citrobacter sp. Cpo069 | reverse complement strand
GGCTTTGTTGAATAAATCAGATTTCGGGTAAGTCTCCCCCGTAGCGGGTTGTGTTTTCAGGCAATACGCACGCTTTCAGGCATACCTGCTTTCGTCATTTTGTTCAGCGCTCGTACCAGGGCCATAGCCTCCGCAACCTGACCATCGTAGTCACGCAGCGTCAGTGAACCCCCGAACAGCTGTTTTACCCGGTACATCGCCGTTTCCGCTATCGAGCGACGGTTGTAATCTGTTGTCCATTTCCACCGCGCATTACTCCCGGTCATTCGCTGATTAGCCACTGCACGGTTACGGTCTGCATATTCACCGGGCCAGTAACCCGCACCTTTTCGGGGAGGGATAAGCGCGCTGATTTTCTTACGCCGCAGTTCATCGTGACATAGCCGGGTATCGTAAGCGCCATCGGCGGCGGCTGACCTGATTTTCCGGTGGGTTTGCCGGATTAACCCGGGGAAGGCCTCTGAGTCCGTAACATTGTTCAGCGACAGGTCAGCGCAGATGATTTCATGTGTTTTACTGTCAACGGCGAGATGCAGCTTACGCCAGATACGGCGGCGTTCCTGGCCATGCTTTTTGACTTTCCACTCGCCTTCACCGAAGACCTTCAGCCCGGTGGAATCAATTACCAGGTGTGCGATTTCACCCCGGGTGGACGTTTTGAAACTGACATTAACCGACTTTGCCCGCCTGCTGACACAGCTGTAATCCGGGCAGCGTAGCGGAACGTTCATCAGAGAAAAAATGGAATCAATAAAGCCCTGCGCAGCGCGCAGGGTCAGCCTGAATACGCGTTTAATGACCAGCACAGTCGTGATGGCAAGGTCAGAATAGCGCTGAGGTCTGCCTCGTGAAGAAGGTGTTGCTGACTCATACCAGGCCTGAATAGCTTCATCATCCAGCCAGAAAGTTATGGAGCCACGGTTGATGAGGGCTTTATTGTAGGTGGGCCAGTTGGTGATTTTGAACTTTTGCTTTGCCACGGAACGGTCTGCGTTGTCGGGAAGATGCGTGATCTGATCCTTCAACTCAGCAAAAGTTCGATTTATTCAACAAAGCCATGCACCTGAAGAAAGTGGGCTTTCAGATGGTATAGAGGTATCGCTTCCCTCATTTTCAATCTTCACACCAAAGCAGGCATGTTCCTTTTGTACAAGGAAGGTTTCTTTTACAGAAACAGAATCCTGCTTTGAATTATCTAATTGTAGAGGTGTTAAATACTCCTTAAACTTTTGATCTAAGACATTCTCTAGCAATACATTAATAGGAGGCTTAGGTTCAGTATCTATAGTATTTCCATCATTCAGAAACCTATTAAGATCTGCAAGTGTTAATCTTTCGTTTAAACCATTTATAAAATTTGCCAAGTCAGGAAATAAATTATTTAATACCAACCCGGTACTAATAGCCGACCTAATTAAATCCAGTTGGTCACC
Organism: Citrobacter sp. Cpo069; assembly: GCF_030332785.1. NCBI lineage: Bacteria > Pseudomonadati > Pseudomonadota > Gammaproteobacteria > Enterobacterales > Enterobacteriaceae > Citrobacter > Citrobacter sp. Cpo069. The sequence continues at coordinate 114,760 of NZ_JAOWHD010000058.1, read as the reverse complement.
CCTATGACAAAGTTCTGTTTTTTTCAAGAAACTATAAACATAGGGTGCTTTTCTTTCGGATATCCAGAAAGACCGGATCTGAATCCGGTCGTTATCTGCCTTATTTGAGATAGGGTATTTAGCCATGTTCTAGCTCATTATTCTGAATAAATAGTATCAGCAATTGCCAAAGATAATGCGAACTGCGGATTGTCTACCATGATAACTTTAGCCGTTTCAAAATGTTTACGAATAGCTGTTTCGATGAGATATGAACCTCCCCCAACAAGGAAAACATTATGAGGCCTCTCTTCGACTTGTGTAACCGCTCTGATTACTTTACTTTGCAACTTCTGTACCGCAGAGTTTACCGCATCAAAAACACCGTCACGCTTGTCCTCTGCAACCTTCAAAGCTGATTTATCATGACGATTATCAACAAGATGATGAATGTAAGCATTACTCGTATTCAGTTTCTCAGATTCAAGATACCTGCTGATCTCATCGTAAACAATAGAACAACCAATACGGTCAAAACCTTTTACTTTCGAAATCTGTTCTAATTGCCCAGTAATACTTGCAACATCAAGAGTAGTACCACCAAGATCAATTACCAAACTTGATTCAAATGAAGCAATATCCTCAATTTCATCTGCCCGGGTCACAGCTGGTAAAGATTCAGGGAAAACAGTCACAGACAAAACGTTAAAAGAATAGCGTTTACCGTCAAGATAACGCTCTACTGGTTTCATCAGATTATCTTTTTTTCTCTGAATATTTTCAATATTCGTTTCCCCTAAAGCAGTATAGAACTGGCTAAGTGGTAAAGTAACAAAGAGGTGAACATCCTGAGGAACTAAACCAGAAGCATGAAGTGCATGGTGAACATTTAACCGGCTAATTTCATCGTATTGGTGAGATACATCAGTCGATTCCAGTGAGTTACTAGATTCGCTGTGATGCGAAAACCTTTCCAGCCCATCAATAAGATAGTTAAAAGGATTGAGACCCTCATGGCGAACACGGAAATCTGGAACAAAACTATTTTGTGTAAGCAAGGGAACTAATTCGTTTCTTTCATTAAGACAAACCAGTTTTGCAGCTTTACTTCCATCATCGACAACGATTTTTAAAGCTTCAGTGATATCCTGCACTGATGGTGAAACAGGACTTTCAGATTTTAATAGTTCAGCCATAAAAACTCTCTTTTATTAATAGGACCATATTAGATATTAACTTTATACATTAATGGTGACCTATTATCAACATTAACACTATTAAAAAAATACGTAAGTCTATGTTATTTCAGCATCCTTCCATTTTAAATACCTTACCGTTAAATTTCCTGTATTCATGTATTAACCATGTTTATAAAGGAGCCAATTATAATCAGAAAGTTACTTTGCATCCTAAGTATGAACTGTTTGAGAGCCAGGACTGGGGCCTTTACCTGTAAGTAACAAAGGTCCTTAGGCTTAGAATCCAAAATGACGCCTTTTTGTAAAAAAATCATAGTTCGAAATACCGTATCATCGATGTAAACATACGTAGAGGAATTTATGGCAGCTGAGCACGTCCAAACTATAGACCTTACAAACTTCTCCGGAAGGATTTTCTTTCTGGCAGATCCTCATGGACATTACTCTGCGCTGTGCAACTTGATCCAATCAGTTACAAAGCCAGAAGAAGAGATAGTAATTTTCTCTACTGGAAATTTGTTTGACTATGGGCCGGAACCCATAGAATTGATGAAGGCGATAAACAGTGGCTTTTTCGATGGACGTTTTGTGAGGCATTTCTCAGCTGCCGGAGCCGGAGAAGAAATGTTAAAAAAATTGTTACCATTAAACAAAGACCGGAGAACATTTTACCCCAGCACATACCTCAATGAGAGATGGTGTGTAATGGGCGGAAAGTGGCATAAAGCTGTGAATCGTTACTATTTAGAGGAAGAGGTAAAAAAACTTCTTAATACCCAGCTTGGTACGATGATGCAGATTTTACTAAAAGGCGATATAAAAATTGGGGTTTGCCCTTCTGATTACGCCCCTATCCGCACATCATTCACTGATACTTATAATGCGCTTCAAGCATTCAACTATGCCAATGTGAATATTTTTCAGAGCCAGTTTCTATTCGGTATGGACCATGCCGTAATACCAATGATGATAAATGACGTCAACCTTATGGTCCTAGGTAGGAATCCTGTAAACAGCATTCGAAAAGCCCATGGTCGTACTCAAAACAATCTTCCAGTACTGATCGGTAATTGTTTGCATATAAATACTGGATCACTCTATATGTCAAAATTAGAAGACCAGGTAATAGTTGCTCCGGGTATACCGCAAACTGACTCACCAGCACTTACATTAGTAGAAATAATCATGAAGAACAATCCAGTTTTATTGTGTCATCAGCTAATACAAACAACAAACAAGTTTTATTCACTTAAAACCTATCCTTTAGAACTCGATTCGATTGAAAACAACATTGAGGTAACAAGATGAAGATAAATTGGAAGATTATCTCAATTTCAACATTACTTTTGCATCTTCACGCAGCAGCTGCACCACATCAAGAGAAAGAGCATAGAAAAGATGCTTTTTCTTCTGCCGCACAGAAAAGTGATTCACTTATATCTGCTAAAGCGGAGCTTATAAACGGAAGGTGGTTTATAAATGGTAAATATAGGCCTGTTCTAAAGACCAGCATGACCAAAACCAATTTCTTAGAAATCATGAATGTTTCAAATAAAGAATCACTTTTTATTGTGATACCAAAACTTGAGTATAATATCATTGCCAAAAATAAAATCTTACTAAATGAAAAAATTGCATTAAGCGAAGGCACATCCGGAAAAAGCATTGTTTGGGTCGAGCCAAAATCAAGTCTAACTATATCGTTTATAAATGACCTTGCTAATACGCCCCTTCAGGCTATCGTTTCGATCACAAGAAACAACAAAGATATAATTGCCATCTTTGGACCGGATCAGGGTAAAGGGTTTACTCTTCCCGGAAATACGTCTAATGATCAAGTGTCCGTTCCTGACTATTCTGACCTAAATATAAAAAAACTTAACATACCTCAAAGTGTTGGTAATCCAGTAACCATCAATCCTAAAGAGAAGAATTACCTCTTAGTTGGACAAGGAAAATATGAAATCTTATCTCTTCCTAAATATCAACATTTAGTATTTTCTGAACCCGTTTATATTGAGAAAAGAAAAAATATCCTCGGTGGTTATGGTTATTGGACGAAAGAAACAATTCTCTACCCCGGTGAATCATTATCTTTTATAACGAGCGCCAAAAACAATCTAAGGAAGCGGGATGATTAAAGTTATCACACTTTTATTGTTTGCATTACTGACTGGTTGTCAGTCAGTAGAAAGTAAAATCGAAGAACTCCCGACAGTTGGTTTTGACCCTATTCTATACAATAAAAGTGAGGCCTTTACTGACGGAAAAGTTACTTTACGTGTCGAAAGTTCAGGAACTGATGTTTGGCTTGTCGCCAAGAATGGAACCAGAAGTTTTATTGAGCTTTCAGGCCTAACGCTAGGTGGTAGTCGTTGTGCTTACAATGCCCGTAGTAAGCAACTTTTGCCCCCAGGCAGCGTAAGCACATTCGTAGTTCCTACGGTTGGAATGCTTGGACTTTGCTTCAACAATGAAGATCAACTTATGTTTATTAACCGTGCTTTTAGCAGAATCTCTCCCAAAGCAAAAGGAAAAGATTCGCTTTCGCTTTTATTTTCTGTTAGTTACGATTTTCCCGGAAAAGCGGACCTAATTACTAACCACGATTTTCAAGAGTTATATCTTTTATTTTTGAATGAGGATAATCTATGAAACAAACATTAATTGTTATTTTAATATGTTTTTGTCACACGGCTTTAGCATATCCATACCGTATCTATACTGTCCCGGAAGGGGCATTAGTAAAAAACATACTAACTAATGAATATCTAGGAAAAACCCCTGTGGTTGTGGACGTGAGCAATACCGAAGCTGGTTCTACTTTTGGGATTTCATTATTTAGACATGAAAATGTTGCTATAAAGATTTTTACAGTAATGCCTTCAGCAGAAAATAATTTTGCTGTTTCTGGACCTGACGTTGCAACTATGTCATTGCCGGGAAAAGCACCTTTAAACGTAGTAAATGATGGGAATGGCGCTTCTGTTCATATAGAACTAAGACCTTATATGTCTGAACCTGCGCACACCCCATATTAATATAACAAGAAATTAAAAATATAAATCATATGAACTGCATCATAAAGATGCAGTTCAATATTTATTCTGATACTTTTAATTTTTCTTTTATGAACTCCTCTAGTTCCTTAATAAAACCCGCATTTATCCTATTGAATTCAAAGCGAATTTTTCTACCAGTATTGTTTTTACTGATTCTTGCATACTTATCTTTGTTATCAAAAGTAATAAGATCACTTGTTTCCCATTTTGTGGAATAAGTTTTTTCACAAACACTTTCCACAGATTGTGTGATTTTTTCCATTACAACTTTTTGAGCAACCTGGAGATCTCCAATGTCTAAATCTTTTGTTTCCTCTTTAACATTATCTATTACTTCATCTAAAGGAAATAGATTTTTTTGCACATATTTCTGTAAACGAGACAAGCGACTATAATAGGAGTTCGGGATTCCTTCATAATCCGGGAATAAAGAGATCAATGTTTCGTCAATACGGGCCGCCTGGATTCTTTTGGCTACCGATACATGACTAATCCCAAGATATGCTGCGAGTTCTTCATTAGTAGAAAATCCTTTTTCTTCCATTTTTTTGATAAATTGAAACCCAACTTCTCTATATGAAAATTTTCGAGATGTTTGTGCTGCGGATATAATTGAATTTATATCATCTTCGGTTAGTTCATCCGGAAGAACCCACAGGGGGAGATCCTTTTCTGCCTTTATACAGCAGAAACGTCTGCGACTTCCTTCTATTAATAAATAAACCCCATCTCTTTTTACAGCGATCCCTTCGGTATCGACCCCTCTTTCTTCAATCTGCTTAAGAATATCTCTAACAGAATAATCTGTAAGGGCTTCTTGATTTCGTGGGTTCGCTGGATGGACTAAGGTCTCCTTCTCCACTCTCTGGGCTGGAACAATCACATGTTCCGCTTCAAGTCTCCGGCCCTTATGAAGAGTGAATAACTTTTTTATGCGAGGTGCTGTTTTCAAACCCGCAAGACCTGAACGGTGACCGACTTCTGTCCGCTTTGGTGCGTTTAAATATCGAGATTTATCATTCCCGATATGTTGCTCATCGCTCATGCGTTAACTCCTTGCTTAGCTGAAAAACTTTTTATTTCATTTATAAATTGCTGATATACCTGTAATACAGATTCTTCTGCGACATCAAGCTGCTTTGCGGAACAAAGTTCCTCTGATTTTTTGATATCAAGCACTGTACGCCCTTTGGAAGCAGCTGCCTTAAATGCTTCAGAATTTTTTATGTTAGCGGACATCAAAAGGTCCTGAACAGTTCTGATTAATTTATCCAAAACTATTCTTTCATATGGACTTTTGTCATCTACATTGACAGCAAGAACTTTGAACCATTTTAAATTGTCGCCCTTACTTGGTGATTGTTTAAACCTTTCACTTATTGTAAGCATGAAGTCTGTAGTAGAGGCGTAATCATATTCACGTGGTGACACTGCGACAAGAATCCCATCGGCCGCTTCGTCAGCAGCCCAGATCAAAGGTGAATCTTCAGGTGGAGTGTCTATAATAATCAAATCATAGTTCTGCTTCAGTACCGGTAAGATAACTTCCTTGAAACGTAGTAACAAAGACGTACGTTCTTCTCTAGAACATTGCCAGTATTTATCTTTAAAACGAGCATCTGTCGGAAAAGCCGTTATTACGTCCAAGTTTGGCAGATGCGTTGAAAAAGGCATATTAGTGATGATTTCTTCTTCAGAGAATCCTGAATCTAAATATTTTTTATACTCAGAATTTTCTTCATAAATTCCAAGGATTGCATCAATTGCTGTAAGGAAGACATCATCTTCTGAGACACTTTGAATCATGCTGCTTCCAATCGAACCTTGTGGGTCCCATTCGATCATTAATACACGTGCATTGAGTTGTAGATCTAAAGCAGCTGCTACTGCTAAAGCTACAGATGTAGTGCTTTTCCCTGTACCGCCTTTATGATTCTGAGTAACAATAGCTCTGCTAAAGTAATGATCGCGGTACTTGGGATAACCCAGGGCATCCATTATTTTTTGAACATCCCAGCGGGTGTAAAGATGATTTTTGTTTTGATAAATAGGTGCACCAACAAGTTCTTTTTCTTCTAAGTCCGAAAGTATTTTATTGAACGTTACTCGTGACTTCCCAAAAAAATCAGAGAGATTTTTTTTATTCAAACAGTGGTTATAGATCAGTCTATCAACACCATCAACACTATCATCAGAAACAGATACTCTTGATGAAGCCATCAGAGATTCCTTTAGAGAAATCTGCTCGCTTTTCATGCGCTGACCAACGAGGGCGATCTTTTCAAGTAAATTCATGGTTATGACCTTTTTGCACTGAAAACCGACTTTTACGCATATATGTAAACTTTACGTATAATGCGTCCATTTCCTTGTTATGCGTACAATTCTATCCTTAGTTTCAATCTTAAGCTAATGTTTGTTTACTTTTTTATGATTTTTTGTGAGCTTAACTTGCAGATGTGAGCTCAGACTCTCTAGTCCATACCTAATGCACAACCTGTTTAAACCACGATTCTTGTCTCCTTCTCTACGCTTTGAAGTTAAGAGCTCCATTAATGAATCTTCACGCCTACCCTATTTCTTGCTTAGACCCTAAAATCTATCTCACCGGTGTGCTGATATACGTTTCCTAACTGTGAACCGTTGTCGTCAGTCCAGTCTAAAGATATGAGGTGTTAATCTCTTGAGGAGGCACACTACGAATTATGGGAGCAGAGTTAGCAACCTCACCCCGAAATGAAACCCAACTTAAGGAGGCAACCCCAGTGTGGAGATTAAGGGGGTTAAATCTGCCAGCGGCTGACAGTGTCCCAGCTGCTGCTCAGTCACACCACGCCCTGATTTAATCCCCTGCCCGGTATTGTAATGACCGAAAAAAACCCGTGCACTGGTGTCGGCAGACCGGCATGCATGAATATGACGTTAATCTGTATCAGCAGGCACTTTTCGCATAATGGGAGCAAGTGATAGCAACGCCGCCCAGAACGGAATGCCAACATCAGGACTGAACCCAAGTTTGGCGATTAAGGGGGTTAAATTTGCAAGCGGATGACAGTGCCCCCAGCTGCTGCTCAGTCACACCACGCTTGATTAAATCTCTCGCCAGGTCTTGTTTTGACCGAAAATAGCCCAAGCACTGATGTCGGCAGACCGGCATATAGGAATATGACGTTAATCTGTATCAGCAGGTACATTTCGCATTATGTGAGCAAGTGATAGCAACCCAGCCCGGAACTGAAGGCCAGCATGAGGACAGAACCCCAGTTTGGCGATTAAGGGGGTTAAATCTCACAGCGGCTGACAGTGCCTTCAGATGCTGCTCAGGCATACTACTCTCCCTGATATAATCTCCCATATGTTCTTGAGATCGTCGGAAATCGCCCATGCACCGGTGTCGGCAGACCGGTATGCAGTAATGTGAATTTAATCTGCATCATCAAGCACATTTCGTATTATGGAAGTAAGTGTTATTAAACCAAAGCCCGCCCAGAACGGAAGGTCAACATCAGAACAGAATCCCAGTTTGGCGATTAAGGGTGTTAAATCTGCAAGCTGCTGACAGTGCCCCAGTTGCTGCTCAGTCACACCACGCCCTGATAGAATCTCCTGCCCGGAAATGTGATGACCGAAAAAAGCCCGTGCACTGGTGTCGGCAGACCGGCACGCAGGAATATGACGTTAATCTGTATCAGGAGGCACATTTCGCATTATGGGAGCAAGCGATAGCAACCCAAGCCCAGAACTGAAGGCCAGCATCAGGACAGAACCCCAGTATGGCGATTAAGGGGGTTAAATCCGCCAGTGGCAATAAGATCCCGAGCGGTGTTTAAGAAATATTTCCCGAAGGACAATCTTCCGCTCGTACGATGAATATAGTGTTCAACCCGGGAGAGGGATCACTTAACCTGCTTAGCCTAAATCTTACGTCATTCTCTAAACGGAGTTTAAGCTTAATGGTCCTGAGAAAGTTAAAAGGACTACCCATAATGACGGTTTGAGATGGCGAATAAGGGTTTTTTCTGCCAGCGGCTGACATTGCCCCAGCTTCTGCTCAGTCACACCACGCCTGATTAAATCTTCCGCCAGGTCTTGTTATGACCGAAAATTGTCCGTGCACTAGAGTCGTAAGACCTGCATACAGGAATGAGGCGTAAATCTTTATCAGGTGGCAAGGTTCGCATCATGGGAGCAAGGGTCTTGAACTGGAGGTTAACATCATAAAATCCCAGATTGGCGATTAAGGGTGTTAAATCTGACAGCGACTGAAAGTGCCTTCAGATGCTGCTCAGGTATATTACACCCTGAAAAAATCAAGCATCTGTGCTTGCGAATATCGGAAAAGGCCATGCACCGGTGTCGGCAGACCGGCATGGGCAATGAGACGTTAATCTGTATCAGCTGGCGCATTTCGTATCATGGGAACAAGTGTTAGCAACCCTCTCCAGGACGGAAGGACACTATCAGGACTGATCCCAGTTTGGCGATTAAGGGGGTTAAATCTGCCAGCGGCTGACAGTGCCTTCTGATGCTGCTCAGACATACTATGCACAGATATAATCACCCGTCCGTCCTTGTGATTATCGGAAAAGGCCATGCACCGGAGTCGGCAGACCGGTATGCAGTGATGTGACTTTAATCTTTATCAGCAGGCGCATTTCGTATTAAGGGAGCAAGTGTTAGCAACCCTGCCCAGGACGGAAGGACACTATCAGGACTGAACGCCAGTTTGGCGATTAAGGGGGTTAAATCTGCCAGTGGCTGACAGTGCCTTCTGATGCTGCTCAGACATACTATGCACAGATATAATCACCCGTCCGTCCTTGTGATTATCGGAAA
>NZ_JAOWHD010000058.1:0-105634 GCF_030332785.1 Citrobacter sp. Cpo069 | reverse complement strand
AGTGTTAGCAACCCTGCCCAGGACGGAAGGACACTATCAGGACTGAACGCCAGTTTGGCGATTAAGGGGGTTAAATCTGCAAGCGGATGACAGTGCCCCAGCTGCTGCTCAGTCACACCACGTCCTGATAAAATCTCCTGCCCGGTAATGTGATGACCGAAAAAAGCCCGTGCACTGGTGTCGGCAGACCGGCACGCAGGAATATGACGTTAATCTGTATCAGCAGGTACATCTCGCATTAGGGAGCAAGTGATAGCAACCCCGCCCAGAACTGAAGGCCAGCATGAGGACAGAACCCCAGTTTGGCGATTAAGGGGGTTAAATCCGGCAGCGTGAGTAAGTGCCCGTGCTGTGTTAAAGAAATATTCCCTAAGGACAATCTTCCGCTCGGCCTTTTGTATAAAGTTGTCACCCCGGGAGCGGGGATCACTTTACCTGCTTAGCCTAAATCTTACGTCAATCGCTATCCGGAATTTTAGCTTAATGGTCCTGAGCAAGTTAAAAGGGCTACCCATAATGACGTCCCCAGATGGTGATAAAGGAGTTAATTCCGCCTTCGGCTTACAGTGCCGCAGCTGCTGCTCAGCAACACCACGCCCTGATTAAATCTCCCGCCTGTCCTTGTGATGACCAAAAATAGTCCGTGCACTGGCGTCGTAAGACCGGCATACAGGAATGAGGCGTTAATCTTTATTAGGTGGCAGGATTCGCATCATGGGAGCAAGGGCCCTAGAACTGTAGACTAACATTAGAAAATCACAGTTTGGCGATAAAGGGGGTTAAATAAGTTAAAAGTCTTCGGTGAGCAAATTGGATAAATTTTCAGAAACCAAACCGTTAATAATAAACTTTTAGAAGAATGATTAAAGGATATTAAGTTTTGTATGCAAAATGACACCAGTGATCTGTTTTCACTAATAATGCCGCGCTACTTTGATTACCTTTGGTAAACAAAAATGTAATTTACGTGATTTTCATCTTATAATGTCAGTATTGAAGTTATAAATTTTGTTTACTTAATGCGTACACAACCTAACTGCGATTTGTATTTATGTCACTGTTTTTACACCACATTAATTATAAAACCAAAATTTGCAGCACAGTGATGAACTCATTAAGTCACAACCTCATTTGTTTACTTAAGGCATACAATAAAAAACCAGATTCTTATGAGACATCTGGTTTAATTATTTTTGCTTGAAGATATTTACTCTACGCGGCCAAACCCGCTGCTACTTCTTGAGCATAGAGAATTTCTATTGCCTCGCCATAGCTACAATTCTCGCGGCTTTGAATTTCCCATAATTTACTCCTGTCAGCACTATCCGTAGTAAAACAAAGCTCCATTTTCCGGTCTACGTATAACCGACAGATCTCTTGGAAGTTTTCGAACCTGACTAACATCTCTGAAAACACCTTTTTGACTGTACGAATATTTTTCATACGTTCATATTCTGCATCTGAAGTAGAAAAATATTTATTAGCCTTCATTGCTTCAATGCTTTCTTTTTCTTGTTTCATGATTATCTTCCAAGGCGAGTTAGCAGTCAGGGCCCGGCCAACAGAAGAAGTAAAATAATCTTCAAACGACTGTGTGATACAGATGCCAGCGCAGTTTGTTTTCCTGAACCTACGCCATGCCGCTTCGAGGAAGGAAGAGAAGAATTGGTTTGATTGATTTCCGGCACCTGATGAATTATCAGGACGAATGTACTCCCATGCTTCATCAAGGATGAACAAGCGACGACGCCCATCTTTTTTGATGAACATTGCATGCTGAGCAGCCTGAATGATAGACATTAATACAACTGTCTGAAGGTGGGGGGTGCCTTTTAGCTCCTCCAGTTCCAAAACAATAAATCTGCTGTCGAAGTTGATTGGAGGCAACGTATCGGTAAACCGGTGCCCATAAATTCCACCTTCGCACCATGCTCCGAGTTGCTCCCCAATATCCTTTATACGTTTGTCTTCATGCTTCTTGCAACGCAGAGCAAAGCCGGTTATTGAACCGGTCCGACCTGATTTTCTGGATTCTTGGTACTCTTCTGCAATAAGCTGAAGCATCACTGATTGTTGATAATCATCGATAAGGCCTTTCTCTGAAGCCATAATTTTTAGCTGATTCAAAACCATTATGGTCTGAGCAACTTTGTCTTTTTCTGCATCGTTTGAAGTTGATTCACCGGTAAATTCAGGTGCTTCGTTAAATACATCGTCGTTAACAGTGATGTCAGTTAGGAAGGCAAAGGGATTTAGGGTGAAGTCAGGGGTTTTACCGAAATCAATAAATTGACTGTTTGTATATTGTTCCGCAATCCCCTGGTAAGAACGGCCCACGTCCACAACAAATACTTGAGCACCGTCAGGATCATCATCTGGGTATTCGTTTTCTAAAAAATGCTTAAATGTTGAGCGATAATGAACGAGGTTATTAGATCGCGGTCCAGCTCCAAGATAGTTATTGATTAGATATGCTGTCCAGAATGACTTCCCTGCACCTGACGTTGCACCAATAACCATGTTATAGCTTGCAGAAGTCTTGAAAATATCAAGTCCCATGAGTTGACCTTCACGAGAAACTAAACTCAGTACTGGTCTATCTGTATTACCTTTCCAGGGCCCAAAGATCGGTGTCATATGAGCCGCTCCGGTGTTGCTCACTACTTCGGAACGGTCAAGGTCGAAAATTGTCTTTGGGTCATTGCACATTGGCAGACATGACATAAATGACGGGAAAACGATAAAGGAATCATCTGCTACTTTGACCCGGCTTTCGAGGTAAAAGGATTTGAGATCGTTAGCTGCTGTCTGCACAGAATTGGCATTACTACCCATAACAGTGAAAGTAAGATACCCTCTTAAAAGCTTTGCGCCATCCTCAAGCTCGCGAGTTACGGCCATGTAGTCATTATCCATATCCCGCAGGCGAGGGCAGAATGTGACAACTGAAGGTATACTTGCCTGTTTATTAGTGATTGCTTTGTAGCGGACGTTTTCTTTTGACAACTTGAGCGGATCGGCAAACTGAACAGTCTGAGTGATCATAAATGGGCTGAAAATTGTCTTACGTCCATGCATCCAGTTAACTACTAACTCATACATACAACCGAAATTGACGTATTCAGGAAACTTTACAACGGAAAGTTGTTTGAAGTAACGATGCTCAGATTCGTCGTCACTTTGTGTGACTGATGAGAAATGATTTTCTGTGACTGTATACTTACGGCCGGGAACGTTAACTTGTTCATTAAGCCTTTTCATAGTGTTAACGTCTATGAAACCTTCAGCCCACCGGGAGTTCTTTCCGGGGTTTACGACCTTATCTATACAATAGAGCCAGTTTTCTGCATCGACCTTAAACGGATGCAATCCAATCGTAATTAACTTACTTACAAGTTCAGAGTAAAGTGAATCGATACGCGAATGTTCCAGCTCGGTAGGAAGGGCAGACTGTAAAGGAATCGATAGCGAGATCCATACCTGAAAATCCCTCAACATAAGGTTATCATGATCAGGTTTTAAAGGCTTATGCATACTTCTGTCGTAGTAGTCCAACTGATAACCATTAAGCAGATCTGCTTTAAGCTTATCGTTCCCAGTCATACGCCCACCTCGCACAGCTGACCAAGCACTAAGCTGTAAAGTCAGGTCTGGCAATGCAGTCAGAGATATTTGACAGACAGTATCTGTAGGGAAATCCATTTTGAACATTTCAGCAAGAACATCTTGCTGATTATCAAAAACTCCAGGGGATGGATTACAGATAAACATAAACCCTAATCTGTTGCCATCAATCAAAAAATAGTGAGTCCCTGCTAATTGATCGTAAACAGGGATAAACCCACCTAATTGATGGCGATTTAAACCGCTATTGTAATTATTGATAGCTTCCATATTTGACCTTACAGTTGTCTAACAATGCCGTTCGAAGAGACAGCTTTAGTTGCTTTTTGTTGCTGCTGCATATTTTCCCGGGCCGCATCCTGTACTTCTAAAGGAACTATGCGAGCTGGGTTTGAGGTCGAATTCTTGCCAGCAATCCATGTTTGCGGTTTTACGTTGACATAAACGTAGCCGGGAAGATTAAGCGCATCGTTATCATCGGTATAAGGTGCAAAAGTAATTCTCATTACTTTCCCCTGTTGCAGAACAGCAAGTGGTTCAGGAGCCACTACAGCTTGTTTATAACCTTGCGAACGGTATTGCTGGATCTGCCCAGGGTTGAGAGTCGGGTTAACGGGCTGGCCATTGTAAAGAGAGTACATATCCTTACCAGGGCTGATATCAGAATTAGGTGCAACGTAGCGTGGGGCATTTCCAGCAGAAACCGGATAGCTTGTTTGTTTAACGACTTCCGCAGCCGGATGAACGAAAGGGTTACCAGTTGAAGAGGCAGTGCTATAACTGCTAGTCATCCTTACGTTTGAATTAACCGGTACACCAGAAATAGGCCGTGGTCCAATGGATGAAGTAGGGGCACCCATTTTTAAAGTTTTATCGTACATGACAGGTAACTGACCAACTGGCTTAATTTCGGTTTTTGAATAAGCCACAGGCTGATTTTTAAGGGTAGTAGACTGTGGATATTTGACTTCCCCTGGAGGGCTAATTTCAGTTGGATAACGGCTGTCATTGACAGCCGATTTCTCCTTTCCCGATTCCGACTCTTCCCCCGCCAGTGCAGACAGATCATCTCGATTATTAGTTAACTCCATAACTTCGCGAGGACCTTTACAGATAACGCCCTTTTCAATGCCTGGACATTCGGATTCGGAACTACCGATGGAGCACCCCGTAAGATATGAGGATGTACCTACAACCAGAGCACTGAGTACCAATCTTTTGATGTTCATAAACTAGCCTTAATTTGTCTCAAATGGATTTTTTAAGAGAGGTTCAACGCTTTGGTTCAACCAGTAGTCGAAATCTTTTGGAATGCCATTACCAGCCAAACCATCCTGTCTGACAACTGAAGGTACACCCTGCAATTTATAAATTCCTGCGAGCATCAATGACGCTACCAAAGGTTCCGCCGGACATTCTTCTGCTTCTTTTTGAGAGAGCAATCTTTTTTCAATGTCGGATTTGCTTCCCATTAGCCAACGAAGAATATCGAGGTTGTTTATTTTTCCTTTTTCTTTACTACACCAGAGCCTTCTAAGCTCTTCTTTTGGCTCACCGGGTGAGGGAACTAAAACAATATCTATCCGATACTTGTCCCGATCTGCATAGAATTTCTTAACAAGTTCCATGCAACCGTCACAATCAAGTGTTATGAAAATGGCTGCTTGTCTTTTAAGCTTTGAATTTCCCAGAGGAATGGACGCTACAGTTTCCAGAGGGAAGGGGGCCTCATCAAGACTAATAAAATAGGAATTCCTGATTTCTTCTACAGTCAGAACAGGTTTACGTTTAATTACATCAACAAGGCTTCCCCCAGTAAGGGAGTATCGGCCATCGGTCGTTACTGCCATTAGCTGCGAACGTTCGTCCTGAAAGAGGTATAGCCCACCAGAAGGAATGTATATGGCATCCTTAGGTTTATATCCTTTCATTTTTGATAACACACCCGAGATCTGACTGGGTGAAACGCCACCTTCCTTTGCCTTTGCCATTAACGCAGCAGCATCACTATTAGTTAGGACCTGCTCTGAAGCATAAGTGACCGTATTCGCCATAATGGCGAAAGCCGCCATTAAAGGGAAAAGTAACTTTTTCACTATTGGGTGCCCTCTACTTCTTTGCATTATAAGAACTTGATTGTACCGCTTCAGAGCTATCTTCAAGTTCCATATAAGTGACGATTTCAACACTATCCGGTACAGTAACGGCAAGCGTTGCATCAATAATTAAATAGCCACGGTCACGGTAGATCTTCATTAATGTTCTGAAATATTCTTCGAATTGAGATCTATCATTGTCAGCAGTACGGCCTCCGTGATGCTTGAAAAATTCCTTACGTAATTCAGGCATGTCAAGCACTGCAATCTTGTACGAAGGCTGGGATTGTTTATTGAAGTAATCGTAAACATTCATAAAGCCTTTATAACCATAAATAATGACCAATACGGCAAAGGCGAAGAAAAATAAATACTTCAATATTTTTTCAATATCAATTTCGAAGGTAATTTTTTTTGTTGTCCTTTCTCGCACCATTTTTTTAGTGATTTCAGGTCCAGCTGATTCAGGCGATTCTTTTTTTTCTAAACTATCCATTTAAACCTCAGCGACTGGTCAGATTCGTTGGAATTGTAGTTCCGGTCTGAACGACAAATGTAATAGCTCGGCCAGGGCTAATTTCTACGATTGGCCACTGTTGTTCTGCAATTGCGGTGTAGTAATCGACGAGTCGATTAAGACCACCTTGAGCTGCACCAGCCCCGGCTAATGCCCCAAGTGCACCAAAATTAGGGGACTGATACTGAGCCTGTGAATTAGGGTCGATGTTAAGTGAAGATACCTTACTGGGACTTAAGCTACCGGCAAGTGAAGAAAGTCCACCGGCAAATGCAGCTCCTGCAATTGCGTTACCATTTCGGCTGATAAGCGTGCCTCGGATCCCATTTTTTCCGTCATTTTCACTTACAGCATATGCTTCCAGTTTTACGTCAAAAGCTTTCCCTTTTGAATTAACACAAGAGATAGAAGTGGCACGTATGTAAGCACGCTGTGACGCCAGATCACCAACAGCTGAACCCAGAAGGTTACAGTCACGCAAATCCATGGTGAAATTATTGGGCATGATGACATCTTTTTTAATACGCATCGTTACTGGCATTGGTTCTGATTTGGAAGAAAGGCTTGTAGGCGCTTCAAGCCCGGTAATCAGAACACCAGTGATAATAGATGTTGCCGGAAGAAACATTTCATCTTTTCGGGCAGCATGCCGCGCTTTGCTATCAACTGGCGCAGTACCATCACCTCGTACAGTCCGAGTTGGCGCTTTATCTCCTGCAATGACCTCTCTGCCTTCCTTGATTCTGTTTTCAGACACGGGCATAACCTGAATGACACCATCGGTACCATTAGTCTTAATGGAACTTTGTGTGATTGTTCTCATTGGGCTATTACGCGTAGGTGTGATAGAAGCGTAATTAGGGTTTACGCCATTAATCGGCGCATTAGCATTAAGCTGATAAGGAGCTGCCGGTGCCTGCTCATTAATCGTTTTACGCGAACTACCAGCATCCAAGTTACGATTGCCGTTTCGATTTGTCTGCATATCATTAATTTGCTGAGACAGCTGCTGAAGTTGAGAAGTTAAACTTGCAACTTGGGCTTTAGTTTCCTGTTGGGCTTTTTCTGCTTTTTCGCGGTCCTCTTTCGCCGCATTTTGGTCAAGTCGGTTTTGCTTAACCATTTCTTTATATACTTTCTGGCTTTCTTCATTACTCAATTTGTTCATTTGCGAATCATCTAACAACAAATTGGTCTGCATGTCTTTTTTCTGTGTTTTCTTTTCTTTCTTAACTGGTGTGGAAAAAATAGACTGGCTAATAATATAAACAATCACTACCAGCAGAGCGCCAATAACAGAAAGTCTGACGGTCTTATTTTCCCAGGCCTTTTTAATGTCCATGATTAGCTCCACTTGTAGGTTTCTGGAATCGTTTAATTTTTAGATTTCGTTCGCTGTCAGACATCTGAGGAACGATATAGGGTTCACCTGCTCTGGCCCAGTTTTCACGAACAGATGGATGATTCATTTCAGCTTTATCTATCTGGCTCGTTCTAGATATTTCATGTTTGTAATTAGGTTCCAAAACGTTACTTTTGTGATAGTCAAAAGCATTCTCCTCATTAATATTGCCCTCTCCTACAAATTTATCAATAAGAGTTGGATCGTTCATTATTACTGTCTGAACGGGAAAAGCGTTACTGCCATCTTCGATACTAATGGGTGCGTCCGGAACGATTAATACACTCCTTTTTGGTATATATTCTGACCTGTAGTAAAAGCTGGTTAAAGCAAATACGACAAAACCAATCACGGTGGCCCCAAGCAGAGCAGGCAAAGTAACTTTTCCCATATTATTTTCTGATTAGACTTGGTCTGGTTGTAACCCGGGCCTCGCGTTCCTTGAACAATTTATCCCGGACTATGTAAAGCTCTGTTTCTTCTCCCGGTTGCAGGTATGCTTTATCAAATAAAGCACTTGCAATAACGCCTTCTGCCATACACTGCTGATCAGCAACGATTTGACCGTATGGTTTATCGTTTTTCACAAGAATTACATCAATAAGTTCACGTGAGCCAACCAGTCTCTGACCGAGCTTTGCATACATATTAAAGTTACATGGTGACTGCTCTGGCGCAGGAATACGAGAAAGTCGGTCCTGTTGTAAACTGAATCCTGAAGGGACCTCACCAAGAGCCACAGGAGTCAATAAATCAATGATTCTTTGTTTATGATCGTCTTGTTTTGGATCCGTTGGAGCCAGTTCTTCTGACTGGGAGCGGGCCAACATTTCCTCATAGTTTTGCTTATCCAATGAGGTTTCACGTTTGGCTTGCATAGATGGGCTTAAAGATGTAGTAACTGAAATCATCGCACCGGGAACATCAAGCGGTACCAGGGTCAGGTTATAGGTCGATTCAGGTACCTGATCTTCAGACAACATAATCCCGATTGGTTTATCGGTATTAGTTGAAATAAAGACATCGCCACCATTAACAAATATGCTTGCCTCTTCAGCAGGGGTAGAAGTACTGACAGAAGCATTCTTGAAGCTGGTCGATATTCTGTTTTGAAGTCCTCGTGAAACTGGCAGTACCACATTCCCACCAGGCGGCACATTTACACGCTGAACTTCTTTATATCGGTTACGAGCTTCGACATAAAGTTCATCGGCTTTTGACGTGGCGGTCGCATTGGTTGCATTCTGCTGGGAAGAGGTACCTGTTGGTCTCCCATAGCTATCAATTGCACCAGATCGGGTCTGTGCGTCAAATCCGGGGAGACTAGGATTATTTGATAATGCTCCAGTAATAGCGCTTACCGCAGGCGAAGCATTGCTGGCTGGGGAAAGTTGCACGGTAGGGAGATCAGTTGTAGGTTTTTGTCCCTGCGCATTACCGGCTTCACTAAGGTTTGTTTGTGCACCTGACTGTTCAGAACCAGCTTGACCCGGAATAATGGCTTTTGCAGCTCCATTCTGAAATCCGTCAGCACCAACTGGCATTACAACCGGGTTATTAATTGTTGCTGGCAATTGGTATTCTTCAGCGATTACGCAGTTCGAAGTCGTGAGCATGATCAATGCTGTAATTGCGTTGAAGCCTAAGCCCTTTTTTTTAATCATCACTTGTTACCTGTAGACGGTGGCGGATTATCCAGCGTTGCCAGTTGCTCTTTGCCGTTTATCGTAATTTTTTTAATATTCGGTGTTCCGGAATATTGATTTACATATGCAATTCTTGGGCGACCATTTTTCATCCCGAGAACCCATTCATAAGTCCATTTCGATGATTCAGTTTTGTCCGGAACATTTACAAGTCGAGTCGTTTTGGTACCCCAGACATAGACCATGTCATTTTTTGGATCAAAGTAAATATCATTAGGCTTAAAGGTCTGCTCAACACCACGAGCCTGCATGATATTTATCTGCTCCTGTAAAGACTCACTCGTTTTAGCCTGTAGTTCAGGTGAAAGGGCATCGAGGACATAGGCCGTCACAAAGGAAATATTAGTTGGATTAATATTCCCTAAAAGGGTACTAAAAAAGAGAGCCCATTGTGTTTTATAAGATTCCGATGCTTTGTTACCAACAACCGTGATCTCTTCATTCATGTTTGGAGGGGTAACAATCGTCACTGGGTCAGTGAAAAAAAGAATCTTTGCAACCAATAACCCAATGACGGCTATTGAAACAGTATTAATGCGGATAAGTTTTGTATCACGATTAATCAGGGCGCTGTATGTAATTCCAGCACCTGACGCTTCAGCTTGTGGGCTAAATCGTTTTTTAATGTCCAAAAAACGTCCCTTAGCACTTTCATCTTTCTTTACGTATGACTGTTCAAGATCACCGTTTTCATCCTTTTTAGATTTTTTGAAAAAAGGGATGTTAATGCCACTTAGCATTTTCATTCATAGCTCCATCAAGAATACAAATCTCTGATAAATGGATCGTTGAAATAACGGCTACTAAAAACTGCTTTACCTGGCAAAAAACCGAGCCACCAGAGTTTGTGTTTTAGCAATCCTCTTATTCCTGACTCAGCTGCTTTGTTATACGCAATCCAATACACAACCGCTGCTACAACAGAAAACCCGAAGCATTCGAAGATATTCCCAAATGCAACCAGAATGAATGCAAGCCCTAATTTTTTGGCATCCCAAAACAAAATCAGTAGAGGCATGTTGATCCTGAAAGGGAATCTATAGGTATGCTGAGGAACGTCGTTCTGCTTACTCATTAAAAATCCAGAGAGGGGGATGAACCCCCTCATGCATGATTAACAATAAATTACAGCGGTACGCCAGCATCCATAAAGGTGCTGATAATTTTCTCGCCGTTGGCCATTACCAGCATCATGAATAATGAAACCAGTGCCAGGCCCGGGTTAGGCTTAAGGACAGAGAAATATACGCTTGAGATCAACATCGCGGCTGCCAGAATTTTGCCCGGAGCTCCAGTCATACTTTCACTCATGTATGACCAAATATCTCCCAGTGCCCCATCATCTGAACCCGCATATGCCAGACCGCAAAAAAGCACGGTCAGCAGAACAAACAAAATCACTTTTGCGCTTTTTGTTTTAAAAAGTGCAGCCGTGTTAGATTTCTTTTCACTAAGGCCAATATTTAAAGAAAGTTCCATAATTACTCCGTGTAGATTTGAGTTCACGTAAACGCGAATGAATAATACTTTTTTATTCCGATCCTTCCGTTCGCATAAACCCCCTTTTTTTAACGTTTAGCGATTGGTGAATTTTTAAGCAAAGGGCCTAAAGCATAATCTTTGAAAGGTACCAGTGAACGCTTAGTAAAAGTTTGAAAGAGGGGAGGGGGTAAGATTACGTTAAGCTCAATCCTGAAGCTGATGAGACTCCTCAAGCATAAAAGTCACTTTTGATGGTTTGAAAAGCTCTAACTAGATATCGGGCAGGTAACTAAGCTTCATATCTAATCTTTTTTGTTCCCTTATTATCTATCTCTTGATTCTGAGAAGGCCGCATATCACTGTGCTCCCTGGTTCGGCAACTATCAGTTGGAGAAACTACATACAATCCTCGGGCCGGTGCGTCATTCATCTAAATGCCTTTTACACCTCTGGGCGTGAGTGGGACTTTGTCTTGTCCATACGAACATCATTCATTCGAATGCTTTTGGCCAATGCTATTTAAGCAAATGCTTTCTGGCTGAGTCCTTTTGCGAATGAGTCTTTGATATAACTGCATGAATTTTGGGTTGTTTGGTGTACTAACAAAACAAAGGCATTTCTTTGAATGCCATTGGAGTTGTGATGCTTCTGATATTTTTTTGATCTCATATCAAGCACATAGTCCTTCTGATGCCCAATGTCATAGATGTCTTGGACCATTCTCGCTCTTAACAAAGCTGAACTGTGTGTCATTCGACCTAATGCCATTCACCAAAATGCCTTTTTATACCACTGCATAGCTATGCTCGGGATACAGTGGCAAACAAAAGCATTTCAATGAATGAATTTTTGGGATACCGACATCAAAAGCATTTGTATGAATGTAAGAGGCGTAATCCACAAAAGGCATTCACGTGAATAGAGTGCGCACGAAACCATCTTGCTCAACGGCATTTAATGAATGGGCTAGCATGTACGCTTGAGTCAGAAAGGCATACAGATGAATAGTCAGGAGTTCGTTTGAAAAGTTACTTTTTTGCACATTAAGCCGAGATGTAAGACCAGTAGTAAAAGAAGCACTAAGCATAGCACTGATAAATAACTTATTTTTCAGCAGGTTATAACCAGTGCATACCAGATAGCTTTCAACCTTGTTTGGCAAGGGCCAGCTTAGGGCTTCTTTTGAAGATCTGAAATTGTATGTCGCGACCTTTCTTAACTTCTTGATAATCGAGATATCCGATAGATTCAAGTTCCCGCATTGCTTTACGAATTATCTGGTTTTGCGTACGAATAGGGGTTGTAAGAAGCAACCTTTCCCTCAACCGTTTCATATTAACGAACAACGTACCAGCTGGCATTGCTTCAAAATAAATATAGAGAGATTGCGCAGCTTCTTTTTTAGCCAAAATGTATAGAACCTGAAGGCTTAACAATGTCTTATGGTCGTAACGATACAGTTCCCACATAGAAGGATCCCCAACCAGCTCAACAGTATCGCTTTTTGGATCAATCATAGCCTTCTGCACCAGATGCGTTACTGTGAACCGACCACTACGAGAGTCTGAGAAGGCAAGCACTACCGATGCAAGGTTCATTAATGACTCTTTAAAGCGCGCACGAGTTCGTTTGTTGATGTTTGTTGAACTGATACCACACATCTTCGCAAACTCGTTAAAAGTCAGGCTAATCTTCTCGGAAGTAAAACCATATTTACTGAAAGCCATGATGATCCCGAGCCAGCACTTAAAGTCGGTAGACATAGATAGTTTGACACCAGTTATCTTGATGTCGTCATAACCCTCCGATCTTGCAATTTCCATACACGAAAGCTCATCAGAGGCATCAACTTCAAAGTTTCGGTCGCGGTTTTCTTTTGTGCCGACAGGGGTAAATACACTCAATCTCAGCAGGGCCACGGGCTGAACCGACTTGGACGAGTTAGGCGTCAGTTGATAAGTCTTACCTGATTCATTACTGGTTACGTCAAAAGGATGGATTAACTCGTTGTTTTTAATCATTAACTTAACTCGTCGGTGATAAGATTTTCATTTGGCAAACTGTTTATAACATATTCTTGCAAATGCTTTTTACGCATTTACCTAAATGCCATAAGCATTCCAGTAAATGCCTTCCTTATTCATTCAAATGCTTTTCGCATGCATCCGAATGCCGGATCCTTTCATAAAGTTACTATAATCAATGAGTTAAAGATGCCGTGATCTTTACTTGAACTCTATTGATCTTTAGTGATCTAAAGAATTGATCTAACCTGTTGAAAACAATGATAAGTCCATATAAAACAAGGAATAGCGCTCCTTTATCAATATCTACAGATCGCAAACGGAAATGAAAGTGGGTTTACTATCATTGTTTTATTCAAGACAGTTTTTATTTTAATTTTATTAAGCAAATTTTTTGAGTTTACCTTTTAGATGTATCAGCCCTATTTGGCAAATTTGAGGTTCATGTATCATGTAGTAAACAGGAGGAAGATATGAACAACAGCAAACATACAGTCATTGAAGTGGATACTAATCTAGTTGAAATTGAAAAGGGATTTAATCCCCGAGAGGCGGTAATCGGAGATTTGTGTTACGAACAAGAACCTGTCAAATCGATGATTGTGTCAATCAAACAAGCCTTTAAGGAAGGAAGGCAGGTTGATATGATCAAGGTCGTAAAAAGAAAAGGTAAATATTTAGTTCGTCAAGGTCATACTCGTTTTCATGGCTTAAAATTAGCAATTTCTGAAGGTGCTAATATTCCAAAATTATCTGTTATCTTAATCGATTATAAAAACGAAATTGAAGAATACCTTGAGAACCTCGATGGTAACAGAAGCAATGGGCTAAATCCGGTTGGGCAAGCTCATGCATTAGCTCATGCTGTTAGTCTCGGGTATTCGGTTGAAGAACTAGCAATGCGATATCAACGATCAACTACCGCAATTCGTAATATGCTAAAAATCCTTGATATGCCATTAGAGCTTCAACGTTTGATTAGCCTAAATCTAATCAAAAAAACGCTCGCCATTGAAATAATGTTAAAATATTCCAACGATCACAAAATGGTTTTAAAACATATAGAAGGTTTCTTACCTGGCGTTAAGAATATTGAGACTACAACGAGCAAAATTGTAGGCATACCTGAACACAATGCAGCTGGAGCAGGACCAGACACCTTAAATAAAGGCGGACCAGAAAAGAAAAATTCGGCAGTCACACGTAAGACTTTGGGTATTAAGCGCCTCTCGCATAAGAAAACAGAACGGCTAAAATCTGAATTTCTTGAGCTTGTGGAAAGTACACATACGGAATCTATAACGAATACTCAAACAGAACTAAAATTTGGTAGAGATAGTGCACACTTGTTCAAAAATGTTGATAGTAAAAATGTAATATTTTCTGATGATGGTGTTCAAATAATCTTGAATGATGAAAAGCTAAATATTTTATTGTCTTTACTTAACGACGAAAATACAGCAATCATTCTTTCTAAACCAAAATTAGAAGAGCTTCTGGAAATTCGAGATCTCCTTAAGGAATAAAAACCCGAGGATTAGTTGAGTGATTAAACCTATAAAGCTGACTCTTATCGATAATTATAATGATTTGCTTCTAACTCATGAAGTCCTTAAACGCAACATGGAAGAGTTAGAACACGGTAAACGTTTTGACCAATTTCCTGAAGGGCATGACCACTATGAAAAAACTGTGAAAGAAGCTGTAGCAATCGTAGAGGCACGTTTGGAGGTGTTTCGAAAATGAAATCTCTTTTCTTTACTCTTGATGGTCATATGGTACCAGCCTCAGTGAATGTATCCCTTAACGGAGATGGAAATTATTATGCACCTATCGAAAGAGAATGTAACGAATGTGCGGGCACAGGCCACAAAGGGGCTGATGTATGTGAAAAGTGTCATGGGGTGCAAACAGTTGGACCCATTATTGAAAAATTAGTGGTACTAGAGCCAATTACCTTTCTCGATAACATTCCGGAACTGCGTGTTAACCCAACACTCGAAGCATGGAAATCCAGAAACCACGTACTTATTGAGAAAGCAAAAAAGGCTAACACTAAGTTTTCTAATAGTATATTGGCGCAACTAGACAATAACCGTTTTTTGACAGAACGCCAGCTGGATTGTTTCTTTACAACCTTTGATGTGATGTTGTCTGAAACTCCGGAAAATGAACAAGAAATTTTAAAACATAGCTACAATATCGGCCAGGTCATAAGCATTGAACTAACATTTACTGAAGTCAGGGCCGCGTACGCAAAAAGTAAAGGGAGTTATTTTTTTACATTTACTGGTAAAGTTAGAAATGACGGGATCGCTTTAACGGCCGATAAACAGGATCACATTTTATTGGGTGAACGTTATCATTTGACTGGAAAAGTCAGAAAATTCTATGATTTTGATTCGAAAAATTATGCTGCAATAACAGTTTTTAAGTTAAGTAAACTCCAAGACAGTTAAATGTTTTACTGCTTAAATATAGAGCCAAGACTTAAACTGTCGTTAGGACTCACTCACGTAATATTGTTGCTTACGCAATGGGTTTTATCCCTCATAAAGATCTGCGAGTATAAATCTTTTACATTTAAATTCCCCTCTATCACAACCTTTTCAATAGTAAAAAAATGATAATCTTATTAATTATAATTTTTAATTTTTTGTATACCAATACC
Source organism: Citrobacter sp. Cpo069 (assembly GCF_030332785.1). NCBI lineage: Bacteria > Pseudomonadati > Pseudomonadota > Gammaproteobacteria > Enterobacterales > Enterobacteriaceae > Citrobacter > Citrobacter sp. Cpo069. The sequence goes on along the minus strand of NZ_JAOWHD010000058.1, from coordinate 90,112 downwards.
ATACAGTTAAGGCTAAAAGGTGATGATGGAGATGGACTTTAAAATGCACAATGATCTGGGTCTCGGTTTCATTTGTAAAAATGCAAGAACATCGTCAAAGCCAACGTTAAGAAAAGTTACTTTTCCGGTAAGCGCATATGAAACGTCTAAGCTTTCTTTAACCGGTTTTCAATGCCCCACAGCCTGCCGATTTCCTTTTTTTGTGCTATGCATGATAATCCATAACCATCTTTCGTCTGCATGCCCTATCAACCAAAATGAATGTTCAAATCATATATCGCAATTTTCTATCGACATTAAAGTACAAGATTGGCTTAGCCGTTCAAGAGTAGCGTTTATTGATTTCCATAATCTAAGAAATACAGATAAAACCACATTAATAACAGTGGAACATCTTGAAGCTTTACTTACTGTTATGTCAACTACTCTTGTCGCTTACGCTCCATATTCAAAAAAGAGACTTAACTTTAGCTTTCTAAATTCATTTACTTTGTCTAAAACTTCTCAAAGTTACACATTAACTTTCCCGGTAGTTCTCAGTCCGCTTTTAGATGCTCTTGGCGGTTTCATTCAGGAATGCATAACCGAAAAATTGTTAAAACGACGAAATTCGAATTTCATGGTTTACGAGTATCTTAAACGTTCAGGCCAGAGCTCTCATAAAGTGGAGGACATTAATAACGACTTACAGCTTAAAACTCTAAATATAAGACTTATGAGCGTCCTTACTGGGCTTTCTCAGCAAGGACTCATTTCATTTATTTGCGAAGGAAAGAGGGGCGACCGGAGAATAGAAGAGCTTCAGTTTATACCTTATGTTCAACGAACTCACCCTGAGGTATTAACTTTTCAGGAATGGATTAGCCCCGTTGATTAGAATTAACTCTATTTCAGCACGGCCAGTATTTCTGTTTCCGTTTTCCGTGTATTTGGCTTACTTCCTACGGATCGGTAAGCGCTGAGTCTGTGTATGACGAATCCACGCTCTTCATAGAGGCCCAAAGTGAATGGTGTCAGGCTATTTGATATCGCAACAGCAGCGCCTTTTCTGTGAGCGTCAACGAGCATATTTGCTAACAGCACGTGGTCGCTTTGGCTGAACGGTTTACCATCGTAACTGACAAAACTAGTTTTGCTTGTTTTGTCATATGGCGGATCACAATAAATCTGATCTCCTTCGCCGGTTGCGGCCAGAGTCTCCTCAAAACCAGCGGTGATCAGTTCAATACCTGAAAGACGAAATGAAAGGTAGTCTATTTTATTGAAGTCAAGCTTCAGTTCTGTATGTTTCCCCCAGGGCACTGAATAGATTCTTTCTGAGTTATAGCGGCACATACCGTTATAGCCCAGGCGATTCAGGGAGTAAAACAAAGCCGCTCTTTGAAGCGGTTGACCAGAAATACAGGTTTTGTTGAAACGGTCCCTCATCTCATAGTAGTCCTTTTCGACAAAGGTTTTATCCGCTAGGTTTTGGACCTGATTTATAAAGTTAGTTTTCTGTCTTTGAATAGTCCTGTATAGGTTGATCAAGTCTGGATTGCTATCTGCAAGCAATGCATTTTGTGCAAACATGTTCAGAAAAACGGCACCACCGCCTATAAAGGGTTCTACCCACCGGCAACTATGATCGTGTGGGTAGTGATGGCTGATGAAAGGCATCAGTTTCGTTTTTCCACCAGCCCATTTGATTATCGGCATGTGTCTGAGATGTCGAGTCAAAGTGTCTATACCTGAGAGAGAAATTTAGGTGCTGGTATCGTACCTAACCACGGGCTTTAACTAATAACTTAGGGAGCAAAAAAAAGTTGTTTAAGACGCACAGTTTTGACTTTCAGCATTGCGGATTTATAAGATTTTTCCTCACTGATACCTGAACTTTATGTTTTGGATTTATGTCTTTGTTTATGAAGCGATTTTGATGCCATCACAAGAAATGGGGAGCCCTCTTTTTTTGTGAAAAATCAGAATAGGCTCAAAAAGTACCTTTTTTGCGAAAAATTATGGATTTTTTTTTCGGTAGTATCCCCGCTACGCAGAAAGTAAGCAGAAAAATGTAACGGAGCCCCTATGAGTGTTTTACTGACAGAACCTACACAGCAAGCTAATGACAAGGTCTTTAAAACGGCCCATGTTGCCTTTTCAGTAGTTACTGGCACAGGTCGTTACGTCACTGGGCTTAAACAGTTCCGTGATGCAAACCCTGAACTTTGTACTGAAGTAAGTGACCAGAAAGCATGGGCTATCCACCCTTCAGTAATTCAGGTCACGCCAGGCTTCAACTCCCGCGAAATGGGAATGGGTGACGATTACTATAAGCTCCCTGAGGTTGAAGAACACATCTACAACATCAAGAATGCCTACATTCGAGGTGACTATGTAGACCCTATCCGAGTACGTGTCATTGATGGGGTACCTTTTGTTCGCCAGGGGCACTGCCGTTTAAAAGCCGCAATGATGGCATGTGATGAAGATCATGACATCACAATCCTTTGCGTTGAGATTAAAGAAGATGAAATTGGCTGTGAGCTCGCGACCATTGATGGTAACCGTGGTCTTGCGCTTTCTCCTGTTGCGCTTGGCGAGTCCTATCGTCGCCTACATTCTCTTGCTGGCTGGTCACTCGAACGAATTGCTCAACGTGAAAATAAAAGCCCGACGACCATCAGTTCTCTTATCCGCCTGACAACCTGTTCTGTTGTTATCAAGAAATGGATTCATGCTGACGCTATTTCGTATGTTAACGTGCTTTCACTGATCGATGAGCTCGGTGAAACAGAAGCAATTTCACGTATCAAGAAGATGATCGCGGAACTTGAGCAGGCCGATGCGAATGGCATCACGGTGAAAAAAACCCAACATGGTCAGGTACGAGTCAGACCTTCAGACTTCAAGCCAGCACGGATTCCGCCGGTTATTGCCACAAAAGCCGTAGAAGGCGTCAAACTCATCACCACCAGCTTATTACAGAAACTGGGGGATATTGAATTGCCGGAGATGACAGATTCAAGTGCTGACGAAGAAATCAACATTACGTTGAACCGCAGTACTCTGGAGATGCTGAGAAATCTTTCAAAAGAGATCACAGAATCAGAGAACAAGCAGCTTCGCCGTGCGGAGAATCGTCAGGCAAAACTTAATGGTGAGAAGCCAAAATACCCACGTAAAAAAAATGCTAAGAAGGCAGGGGAAGAGACCGATCAGGATACTGACCCACAGCCGGACGCAGAATAATTTACTTTTGGCAAAGTGTTGGTTTTGTCAGAGTCATTAAGGATTCAGGCTTTTTGCCCGCCTTTTTTAAACCTCCATGTATCGTTCTTGCCCCGTTTATGCGGGGCTTTTTTTTTGCTTCTTTCTATGAGTTGACATCTTTAAGTTTTATTCAGAGACATAAAAAACTTTTTCGTGTCACTGAACCTATTAGGTTACAGAGCGACGTTGCTATCCTGGTAAAAGTTTTTTCTAAAGGACCGGTAAAATGTCATCTCTTGATTCTGAAGCTAAACCCGATAATGCAGGTCACAGCGTACTGGCTTTAACAACCTCTCATAGCCTGGTGGTTAGCTCTTCTGAAACATTTCTTCCAGATATGCGCAAAGAACTCGGCATTATCGCGGATCTTGTTGAGTCCTATAATGATGAACTCTGCTTGTTGAAACACATGGCTGTCCAGTTCAAAACCCACAATCACCAGAAACTTTATTCTTATCTCTCAGGCTACAACCACAGTATCTCTGAAGCGGATGCCTTGTTCGCGGAAAACGCTCTGAGATCTGAATACTGGAAACGCGTTATGGCACTCACTGATGTTTTGCCTATCATGTCGGATGCCAAACGTAACGAATGGGATAAGCAGTTTACGGCCGACCGCTATATTATGCCGCCTCAGGTGATCCCTGATTTCACAGCTGACGCTGTAGTAGGCACAGTCGTTGCTTTGCTTAATGACCGCAATCAATTTATTAAAGAAAGGGTTTACGACGTCTTCCAGTCTCTGAGCCGCAGTCATAAGACAAACAAAGCTTTTGGGTTCTCCACCCGCATGATCACTACCGGAGTTTGCGAGCCGTCTAAATACCCCTGGCAGAAATTAAGGGTGGATTTTAAAGAGTCTGGCATTTCACCACTGAGCGAGCTCCGCGTTATATGCGCATTCTTCCGTGGCGAACAGGTGAAGGCGATCCATAACACCAAATCATTGGTTGAGGCGTTGGTCGAACATGAGGGGTTCAGAAAATGGATCTGCATCGATGGCAACAGTATTCGTTTCAGGGTTTACAAAAATGGATCAATGCATATTGACGTCCACCCTGATATCGCCGAGCGGCTTAACAATATTTTATCAGCTATCGTACCGCTGGCATTACCTGCCGACCGCATGGCTCATAGCAAGAAATCTTTGGAGGCATTCCCTGTACTTAAGCAGTGCATCGACTTTGATACCCGGATGCAGCTTTCTGAACTAATGTTTAAAAATGACGGGGACAATAAATGGAGTTGCTGGACATCTTTAGGGTCTCTCGCCGAACGCAAATCTTCGAGTGTTGCCGCTGACACCCTTCGGTTCTTAGGGGCAACAGTAACAAAATACGATGTGACATTTTCCTATGATCCGTGTGAGGTTATTCGTTACATCGGCCAGATAGGGGAGATGCCTGATATTGTATCGCATCAGTTTTACCCTTCATCTTGCCGAATCAGCGAATATGTATATTCCCTGCTCGGTGCAGGGGAAGGGGATACCCTCCTGGAGCCTAATATTGGCCATGCGGATTTGCTTAAATCATTCCCTGCCGGTGTGATCGTTACTGGCATCGAGCTTGATACTTTGAATTGCCTTATCTCCCGGGCTAAGGGATACGATACGACAGAAGCTGACTTCCTCACATGGTCTAAGTCTAATCAACAGAAGAAGTTTGATTATGTCGTGATGAACCCACCTTTTGCCGATAACCGGGCCAGGCTGCATCTCCAGGCAGCTGCATCTCATCTCGCAGCCGGGGGATCTCTAGCAGCCGTTCTTCCATTATCTCTTCAGGGGCTCGATAACCTTCTGGGGGAAGAATTCCGGACGGAATGGATGGACGTTTTTGAGAACGAGTTTGAAAACACGACCGTTTCGGTTCGCATCCTGTACGCCGAACGTATTCAACAAGAGGAAGTCCTATGAGCAACCAACCCACCAGCCTGCCAGAAGAAGATATTGAGTTTGTTATGGATACCTTTCAGAGGAGCATGGGTAAATCCAAACCTGTCAGGGATACTCAAATAGAGGGCGAGAAACCGCAAAGTAAAGAGTCCGCAAACTCAACTGAAAACCCCGGTTATGAAGAATTCTTTTAATTACGCTCATGATATCCTGGTGCAGTTATTTAGAATGATATTTGAGGGATGGGGGACATTGTGATTAAAAGGCGTAACATTCGACGATCAGTTTATGGATTGCTTATTGTTCTTATCGCCGGAAATGTGTGGTTAGGCCTTAGAGCTGATAAAATTCATAAAGTGCGTTATCAGGATTTCTGGTCACCGGCAACTGTGATTAAAGTAACTGTAATGCCTTCAACGAATGAAATCCAGCTCAGTGGTAAAATCCCTAAATCGGTAAGAGTTTCAAACAATTATGTTGAGTACTCGTTACCGGGCACACTCTCGGACAAGACCATTTACCGAAGCGTGTTAGAAGATGAGATGCTCACTTTGCTTAATGCTGGAGGTCAACTTGAAGTTAAATACACTCTGGACAAGCAGACAAATCGAACTAAGGTATGCACTAAGTGCTTACGGGTGATTAAAGATATTAACCATCAATATTCAGCCACTGAGGTAAAGCATGGGCAGTCCTAAATTTGAAATTGCTGAGCAAATTAAAATGTGGATCGTTGTTTATCTAGTTTGCTTTTTAGCACTTTACTGTGTGTTAAGCGCTCTACATGCGCTTTATGATCCGCTAAATTTACCTGCCCTGACGTGGCCTATCAGCTGGTTCGTGGTGCCTGAAATGACAAGTTTTGGCAGTGCATTATTAGCTTTTGTCCTAACGCCAGGCCTTTGCTCTATAATTGCTGTTTTATTCGGTAAGTCTACCTTTAAAAAAGCTAAAACAAAAATATAGAGTTAATTAGATTGGTGGCTCAGGTTTATAAAACCTCTCACTAGAGAGGTTTATTTATTATTTTTGACTGAGATTAACAGCGTTTTCCATAAATGTATCAATAACAACCGTAAGAGACTGGCTGGTACCATGGCTATACTCAGGCCAAGGTAAAAAAGGATATGAAGAATACGCCATCAACATGATACTGGTTGGGCAACGCCAGTCCGTTGGAACACCTTTACTGTAATGGACAATCATAGCCGGGCGACTACAATCAATATCTCCAGCGTTTTTATCGAGTACGAAAGTAGCCAGAACGCCGGTGTCCTTCTGGGATACGAAAACAAGGCTGTCAGTAAAAATAAAGGCCATTAAGGAAGAGGCCAGGAAAGCGCCAGTAAATAAGGACTTCTTCTCTTTCCAAACGCGTCGAGCATATAACCCCATTAGCGCTACCGCTGAAACCATTCCGGACCACTGAGCACCCAAAGAAAAATCTGTTACTGTTTTAGATGTCATACTTTCATTAATAGTAATCATTGCGACAATGAATGGTGATGCAATTCCAAGTGTTGCTAGGACTATCAGCGATATTTCAGACCGGTTTTCTTTAGCGGATCCTTTACTTATTGCAGACATTGCTCTGAACATAACGAATGTACTGTTGAGCATCAGAAAACAGCATAAGAGCATGTATAACATTGGGTTTCCTCAACCTAGAAGTGATGGTTACCCTGTTATTTTACATAAATTTGACTCAACAGATGCTTTTAAAATCTCGCTTCCTTGAATTTAAAAACATATCAGCACAATTGGCAAACATAAAGGAGCAGCGTCTATCAAAAGTTACTTTTATGATTGGTTGAATACTCATTTTGAAGGCTAAAATCCAAAAAAGTGGGTACAAAAAGTTACTTTTGCGTCATCCAGATGCACTGCCGCCATTTTGCATTCTGTACGTTGGTTGCTTTCTCACTTGATGTCTCTTTTAACAGGCAAATTATCACTTTATCCGACCGGACCTTGTAGGCTGAATCCGTAGAATAAGGCTATAACCTATTCCCGGAGCATCATATGCGTAAAACTCTAATTGGCTGCATGGTTGCAACTGCCCTTGCTACTGTATCTTCGGCACATGCTCAGGTATTTAGCTACTCATTTACAGATACCAATAAGGCTGTTCGGAATATTAAGCCTGCAACACAAACATATCTTAATCCCGCTGGTGTTTTGACTCTGAACTTGATATCGGGTCTTGATCGGTACGAGCGAGTGACGGTCACACGAGACAGCGATAAAAAGGTTATGTATTCCTCCGTCTCGACCAAAACGAGCGTTGCAGATCGTATCGTTGCTGCCGATGGAACAGAATACTATGGAAAGGATATGGTTCTACCGGCGCTCGGAGAAGGGACCTTTACTGTAGTCAATGAAACTCTGGATATTCGCCAGACTGTAGTGAGCACATCTACTTATCATTTCATCGTTGATACAACTCCTCCACGCTATAAGAGTATTTATCCGAGTCAAAACGCAGGTTACGACATGGTACTTTCTGGGCCACTTTGGGAGTTGGGCCGAGGCGGTAGTGGCCAGTTTTCTATATTTGCAGACGGTATTGAGGATGCTAGTGGAATTGCCAAGATCCGTCTTGTCATTAAACGAAGTAATGGTTCTGTGGTCTCCGACAATAACCTGAGTTATGACACAGCCAATAAACGTGCGTTCTATCCGTGGATTAAAGATATGAACACCCAGGCTGGCATGCCCTCAAGTGATCTTGATGAAGAATTCACCTTCAATTTCATCGTTACGGACCTGGCAGGAAATACGCTTAACATTCCTCCCCAGCGGTTTTTATATGACGATCAAATGGGAGAATTTACGCCATTTGCAGTTCATGACTCACGTGTAAGCACCAGTGTTGTACCCGGCATTTCTTCGGGATACGTCCCGTTTAAACGAGGCCTTACAGTGCTGGAAAACCCCTACAAGTTGGTTATACGTATCCCAAGAACTAACTGGAAGCCATATCGAAATGGTGGCATGAGCATTACCAATAACTATGGCGGAGTACAGGTCCTTTCCGAAGATGCCACCTATGTCTACGTGGAAGTTAAGCTGCCACAGGGTGCCTTAGATGGAAACTACTATAGACCTGTGAATACATATCAATGGTCTGGAGGAGATCTTGGTCAGTATGCCAGCTGGCTCAACTGGGATCCTGCCTCTGTAAAGAGTCCGGCTTGGGGAAGTTCACCCATAGAACGACAAAAGGCTGATGGAACATGGTTCAACAGCGTAAACTGGAACCTGTTCAAGGCATCTGATATGCCTATAAAACTTACTAATATCCGGTTCAATGTACAGGCTAGGCCATATGATCAAAAAATCACTGGCGGAGCAACATGCAGTATTCCAGCTGGCTCAACAACCTGTACCGTCTCTTTGCCCCAGGATATTATAAATGGCACTACCGGCTATCTTCATAGTGGCTATGAAGTAAGGTCAACCACCGAAGCAACCTTCTTTGCCCCTATATGGGAGAATATAGCCTGGCATACACTGGGTCCCTCCGTCACTGGATTTGATTACATTGAAACCACCAACATTCTCCAGGTTTACGTGAATCAACCTGGAGATGGTTCATATTTCGACCATGTTTATGTAAATCGAGTTTGGTTGTCAGATAAAAACCGTAACAACGCAGAAATAAGCGTAACCGGCAAACAAACAGGTAGAAATATGGCGTCTGGGAACTACACGTATGAGTTCAACATGAAAGAGGTACCAGAAGGCAGTTATAACGTGGTAATTAATGCCCAAGATACATTCAACAATACCGGTAACCTCCCTTATCAAACTGTTGTCGTTGATAATACAGCACCATCTGTAAGTATTAGCTACGAAGGAAAACCGATCAGCAAAAACGTAACAGTATATGGGCTGGAGAACGTCCGTATACAGCTCACCGATGCTCTAACTAAACCATCCTTAAGCCGTATGACTCTTCGCGGTGGCCCTGTTTCTGATGCGGTGGAATTGTCTTGGGTGAATCTGGGAAACAACCTGTATGCACCTAATTATCCCAAGATCTTTCCGTCTCTTAATGAAGGCGAAACATACACTCTCACAGTTCAGGCCAAAGATGAGATGAACAACGTTAAAGAAAGCTCAGTCGAATTTAACTACCTTCCAAACAATCTCGTCAGGCTAGAGAATCTGAAAACCTTAGCTGTCAATGCTTCTCTCAAAACATCTGACAATACTCCTCTGGCTGTTCTGTATGCCAGCCAGCTGCGTAAAAAGGATGGTTCAATCGCTACAGGGCTTCAGGACGCAGTGCTTACTGTCCGTAAGGACGCTGCATTCGGCGTGACTGTAAATGGTGTTTCTGCGATGCCAGGTGAAAGCAAAGAGCTTCAACTGGATTTGGGGCTCGGGGACAGCCGTAGCTTTCCTATTTTCCCTGCTGTATCCGGCCTTACAGGCAGATCTGAGTTCATGATTAACATTGAAGAATTAAAATAAAGCAGGGCTGTTTTGCTGAAGCACAACGGCCGTCTTCTGATGCGCCGTAGCCCATGTTGTTGCAAATCAGTCCGACGTTCATTGCGTAAGTAACGCTTACTGCGGACCATGGTAGTGATTAGACTCACTACCATGGTCATTTCACCACATATCTTCTCTGCATTGCTCTTGTTGGGCAGACTAGTAACTCGTCACTAAATTGCAGCTTTTGTCTTGCTAAGTCGCTGGTATAACTGCACTACGAAATCGTCAAAAGATTTTATCCCTCATGTAGATCCAATAAATGATCCCAAAGGTGCCAGAGAGTACAAAGAAGATCCCGGTACGCTGTAGGCCGCATGGTTACTGGGCTGGAGCATTGTCACTGACAACAGTAGCGACATAAGTGACAACGGGAGTGACTTAAAAGACAATGGTAGAGACTATTTCGACGTTGGTAATGATTTTAAGTGACAATGGTAGTGAGGTTAGACTTAAACTTCCACTGTAAGGTAAGGTGACTCGCATTATTTAAATAAATTATTACTTTCAATTACTTGCGACACGAGTCTGCATGTATGCTTCTATTTCTCAAAAATTTATCCACCGAAAATGCCTGTGGCTGTGATTTAGCTTTGACGACAGTTTTTATCAGGGAGGCAAGTTGAGACCTGTATAAGAACTAAGCATTTATTTATCCCCATTTTCCACAAGGTAGTTCCAATAATTAGTACCTTAGTGTTCCTGATAGATCAAAAGAGATCCCCGCTGCCTCCAGGCCAGACGGCACAAGGCCTGAGACGTGATCAGTGACAACAGTAGTGATTATTTTGACATTGGTAGTGATTATTATAACGTTGGTAATGAGTTTTTTGACATCAGTAGTGATCAGAGCGACAATAGTAGTGACTTTTCATTAGATCTTTTTAACTTGATCTGATCCGTTGTTGATAAGAGTTGCAGGTCATTGTATGCAAAGAGTTTTTGCCAAGTTTTAATGAGTGGAGTCGTTTTTTTAGGTAGAACTTATGCACAGATATGGATCATCACAATGATCCATCCAGTGACATAGAGTTCGCTGGGGCTTACTATTCACCAATCTGTTTACACATTCAGTGATAACTTATTATGACTAAAGAGAAAGATACTGAGCAGCAGGACCTGGTCACCAGGGCTTTCTCTGTTAGAGAGAAAGAATCAGGTAAAGACATCATTTTGCGTCCTAACAGCAACCGTACGGTGCAGTCTATTGCTTTGATGCGGCTCGGGCTGTTCGTCCCATCACCAAAGAGTGTGGGGCGTCAAAATCGGGAATATAAAACGGTTGGCTTTGACGCAACGAAAGAGTTACAGACGCTCTCTTTAATGGAGAGCGAGGGGTTCACCAATATTTCAATTGTCGGTGAGCGTCTTGATATGTCAGTAGATTTTAAGACGTGGATGGGCATCATTCGAACCTATGCCAATCATCCGATTAACAATGACACGATAAGCTTAAAATTCACTGAATTCCTCAAGCTATGTACGCCTGAAAATTATCGCTCATCTACAGCGTCCAGAAAACGTATAGACGCCTCCTTACGCAGGTTAGCATCCGTTACCTTGTCGTTCACCAGTAATAACTCGTCCAAAGTCTATACAACGCATCTGGTACAGTCTGCCCTGTTAGACCCGGAATCAGATCAGGTTGTCCTTCAGGTTGATCCTAAGATTTTCGAGCTCTATCAATACGATCATAAGGTTTTGATGCAGCTGAAGGCAATTAAGGAGTTGGCCAAGAAGGAAAGCGCCCAGGCTCTCTATACGTTCATAGAGTCATTACCGCCAAATCCTATACCGATATCCCTTACTCGGCTGAAAAATCGTCTGAACCTCAAAACACGAGCAAATAGTCAGAATGCTACCGTGAGAAAGGCTCTTGAAGAGTTGGCATCGATAGGATACCTCCAGTACACCGAAATTAAGAAAGACGGAAAAGTATACTTCCAGATTCATAAGCGGGATCCCGATCTGAATTTGAACAATACTCAGCCTCCTTTAGAAGTGGTTGAAGATGAAGAAGAGAACTCAGGGTCTTCTGTTTTAGAAGGTGAGTTATGCCCACCAGCTGACCCGATAGACGGCGATGATGTTCTTACCGTCCATGATTTAACCGCTGAAGAACTGCGCTATATTCGTAGTCTTCGAAGCCAGAAAAAGAACAGCAACGCCAGCTAAAGTTAACCCGGCGGTTCAGGCTCCGGGTGCTAAATTACTTCTTCGATTTTCGTTAGTCCCAGCCCGCTCTTTCACGTCAACGGTAATGAGTCAAAAGTCATTACCGTTGTCATTGTTCTCTACCACCCTATGTAGATCGAGATTGCGAATTCAACGCTTTCTCCTGAGTCACCTGTTAACACCCGGTTTCTACGCTTTACTTCATTGGCCAGTACATCCAACGGAAAATATCGTAACGGGGTGACAATGGCAGTGAGTTGACCCACTCACTACCATCGACATTCAAATCCCGGCTTCTCTGGTAGCTATAGTGACAATGGTAATGATGTGTACCTTACTGGCATTGTCATTGTCCTCCGAGTGTGCGTTCAGCTTTGGGAGGACACCGGAACTTAATGCGGCGAGTCACGGCCATTGTGAATCTCGATTGGATTGGCGAATACGGCTTCCGGTTGGGCCAGATGTCAATGGTTATGCTTCATCCAGCTCATTACTGTAGTCATTGCCGTTCAGCTGAGCTGATGCTCCTCTCATTCTATGTGGCGACAACGGTAGTGAGCCCAGAAAGTGACTACCGTTGTCATGGCCGTCCAGTAGAGCGGGTCAACCTCTTAAATCACAGGGTGACAACGGTATTGAGCCCAGAAAGTCACTACCGTTGTCATGGACGTCTGGTTAAGCGGATCTACCTCTCAATTCACAGGGTGACAATGGTAGTGAGCCCAGCAAGTCACTACCGTTGTCATAGTCGTCCCGTTGAGCAGATCAACCTCTTAACTTACAGGATGACAACGGTAGTGAGCCTATTAAGTCATTACCGTTGTCATTGCCATCCAGAAGAGCGGATGATCCTCTCAATTCATACGGCGACAATGGCACTGAGCCCAGCAAGTCACTTCCGTTGTCATAGCCTTCCAGAAGAGCAGATGAGCCTCTTAATTAACAGGGTGACAACGGTAGTGAGCTCATTAAGTCATTACTATTGTCATGGCCGTACAGCTGAGCTGATCATCCTCTCAATTCACACGCCGACAATGGTAGTGAGCTATTAAAGTCACTACCATTGTCATAGACGTCCAGTTAAGTGGACCATCCTCTCAATACACACGGTGACAACGGTAGTGAGCCATTAGAATCACTACCGTTGTCATTGCTTTTCAGGTGCACTGATAAGGCTCTCAATAGACACGACGACAATGGCAGTGAGCAATTAGAGTCACTTCCGTTGTCATTGCTTTCAGCTGAGCTGATAAGGTACGTCATTTACACGATGACAATGGCAGTGAGCCAATCGAGTCACTACCGTTGTTAATGCCGACCAACCGAGGGAAGGGTCCGCTCAAAGAACTGAGTGACAACAGTAGTGAGATCATCCAATCACTACCATTGTCAGCTTAAACCTGTAGGACGAAGAGGCTTGTCCGATAAAATGACGACAATGGAAATGAGCCTATCCATCACTACCACTGTCATTAAAGTCCAGCGGTTCAACGTTAATCAGTAGCTCCGGATGACAATGGTTGTGAGTCAGGCAATTCCCAAGCATTAAGTGACAGCAGCGTAACACCTCTAAGCTCACTCCTGTTGTCAGGGGTTAGGGTATTGAGTCTCTACCGTCGTCAGTGTTTCTGAGACACCAGTATTGCAGATCACTACAATTGTCACTTAAGTATCGACGGGGGAATAGATGCAAGTGACTGGCTAACCAGTACCAGTTTAGATTCAAAACGATCCCATCTTTGTGGATGCACTTGAGTAAGCTCGTATGACGATATGTCAGAGAAGTGACAACGGGAGTGAGTTGCCGGACTCACTACCGTTGTCATCCCCGGTTGAAGGAAGAGGATCCCCGGGGCTGTATATTTACCGGGTATCCTTACTCAAGGGTTTCGACACTCACTCCCATTGTCGTAATCAACGAGTGTGCATTGTCTTTTAAAAGCATCGCTGGAAACGTACGATTAAAGTAACTTTTCTTTCGGTTCTTCCTTGCGAATCTCTGAAGACGTACTGGCTGATCGGAGTCAAGGAGGGCAGTAAAATTGAAGCCGTCAGTTTTACTGTCGGCTCCGGGTAGTTACTTCAACTCGTCGATCTGAATCATGAATTCTGAGGTGCCAACTTTCCCATTTTCGGAAGGATAAACGGGTAACAGAAGATTATCCCCCTGGCCCATATCTATTTGCACCTCAACTGACTCACCTGGAGCCGCCTGTGCCCCGTTAAATTTAATACCGAAGGCTGCATCCTTCCGCACAGTCAGCGTTGCGTTCTGGACCCCTTTAGCAATTTCTCCATTTGTCTTACGCAGAACGTTAGTGGACAGGTACGCAAGGGGTACGCCATCTGTCGTTTTGAGAGGCGAACTGACCGATAATGTGCGTAGATTATGTAACTGCACAAGGTTATTCGGTAGATAACTGAACTTCTGAGTATAGGTTTTGGTATTCGACTGACTATCGGCAACTGTTACGCTAATTGAATAATTTTCAGATGGTTCGAAATTTGGGAACAGCCTCGGATACTCAGGCATGTATGTATCTTTGCCTGCCGGTGACCACGTAAGCTCAACGTTATCAGCTGTGGGGCCACCTACGAGCTGAAGACGGGTTATCCTCGGGGTTGTCAGATTATCTGCCAGAGCGATCCTGAGGTTCTCCAGGCCGTACACTACCGTATCGTCTTTTACCGGCTTTCCGTCGAATGTTATGGCCACTGTCGGAGGAGTGTTATCCAGAGCAATTTCTCCGAAAGTTTTATTGGTCTGGTTCTGGAAGAAGTCCCTGATGTTGACCTCAACGTTGTATTTTCCTTCAGACTGACGGGATAAATCATAAGCAATCGTGTAGTTACCTGAGATACGAGATTTGATTACGCCTGTGGGTGACATCCGGGTACCGGTGTTCTTATCGGAAAGATAAAATTCCCTCAATGAGACCGAGTCGAACCAGTTACCATCGCCTTCAAGTGACGCCAGTACATCCAGCTGCTTGTTAGTCTCGTCATATGATATCGAGTTTATTACCGGCAGTTGTTTATTGTTCCAGCGTGTCATAATCCATTGCTCAGACCGCAAAATGGGATTGCTGATGCTGCGAACGAAGTAAAGGATCCTATTGTAGCCCTGGGTACCCAAGGCCATATCAAACGTCTCAGGCGCTTCACACGAGGTTTTTCCTGCCGGAATGGTGCAGGTCGCCTTACCGCCGATCTCTTGTGCAAAGGGCCGGGCTTCAACGTTAAAACGAAGTCGGGAAATTTTAATTGGCAGTCGTGATGAAGCCACACTCTCAAAATCCTTCCACTTAACCCAGTTCCCCTTATCATCGAGGAAATCTACCCAGGTACCCGCAAATGCAGGCGTTTGGTTTGCAGATGGGTTTAGAACGAGGCTGTATGACGGATAATACCCTCCCCACTGGCCAAAGTTCGCCATACGAGCCATATCCCCATTAATTGAGCCATAGGGAAGAGTCATTTCAACATAAGCATAAGTGCTGTCTACAGCTATCTCTTTGGGGGCGGAATATTGATTGATGAACTGAAGCCCACCTTCTGAATAAGCACGGTAGTTAGATTTTGGGATCCGGTAGACTAATCGAATAGGGTTTTCGTTAACGACCATACCGGCTTTGTAAGCCGGATAATTAGAAACCCCGGGTACGACGCTGGAAGACGTATTTGGATCATGAACGGCCCACAGTGTCATCTCACCCAGCGTGTTGTCGTAGCGAAATTTTTGAGTTGGCAGCGTTCGGCTATTACCTGCGTTATCGAAGATAACAACTTTTGCAGTAAAGTCTTCATCCAGGTTGCTGTCTGGTATTCCGGTTCCCTTAACTGAATTCTTAGAGTAAGTGTGGTACATCTTTTGGCCGGATACGTCATACTGCATCTGTGTAGTGCTGTAGAGGCTACCGTCCTGCCTGTAAATATATATTAGGCCCTTATCAATACCATTTGCATCACTTACGCCCGAAGAGGTGAAGTCATACTGCCCCGTTGCCTCTAATCCAAGCTTCCACACGTCACCAGCGGTAGAGCCAGAACCAGTATTAGCGGTAAGAGCATTTGCCGCTGGAGGGGTGACATCAATTAGCCAGTTATAGTTATAGGTCGCTACAGGCTTCTGATTGAGATCTAACACGTTTATCTGAACGACAAATTTGCCTTCACCCAAAGCAGGCAAAGTTACTTTTTTGCCGTAGAACTCACTACCGTCAGCAGCTGTTAGTCGGTCTGATACACCCGTCCGTGTAGTCGTAGTATTAAGAATGACAGTTCCAGTGTCTTTCGTGACTTTGACATTAACGAAACGATCAAGACCTGAAATAAGTGTCAAAGTTACCGGTGATGCCGGATTAAGCATAAGACGAGAAGACGGGGCGTGGATCTCAATACCGTTCGTGTCTTTAAAGGCCGATTCATATATCTGAGCTGGGGCCTGAACAGACATACCGAGTCCGGCTACAGCAGTAATAAAAGCGAGATGTTTCATTCTTATTCCCCTTTAGGTTTGGTGTTATTTTAAGCTTTTCCTAAAGGTCACTATGTTCGTAAAAGTATAAAAAACTTCTCCATATGGTGCTCGAAATTACAAATCTATAATTTGCCTTTCGACAAACCTTATTGTGCGTTCAGGACGGAAATCTTTCTTTTTGGAATTACATCTGACATTTCTGTGGTGTCCAAACTGGCAACGATTGCAAAACTTATAACATTAGCCTGAAACTATCGGCATCCACATATCGCATTAAGTGATGCTTTTACTTTGTGTAAAAAAGAATCAGGATAAATTAGGTATGTCAGATATAAATGCGTTAACGGACGGCATATATGAATCAAAACCTGGCGGCATTACGCCACCAGTCGAGAGGGGAGTGAACCTCAGTCAGTACGTCTACCTTCGTTCCGCAAGGCGCTTCTTGTTGTGAATTACAAACTGCCCTGGCGAGAACTGCATCATTTCACCCCTAGCAACACACGTGCCTCTTCAACGGTTTGCCAAGAAGGCATTGCTACGCCAGATTGAGTGCCGTTGCCCCTGCGCTCACCTGTGTCACATTCTACATAAAGACGCATCAGCATCGCTTCTGTTTCAGCGGCCCGGCTATTATCCATTACCAGTTCTGCTGCGCGTCGTAGCTGTTCTGGAATGTCATTCCACATTCCCGCACCACTTCTGTCTTTGTTAGTGAGCAAGTCTTCAATAGCAGATGAAGCCATGTTAAGCAGGTCAGCCGAAACTAAAGGCATCGGCGGGGCGGTATAGAGGATTCGACGTCTTCCGCGTCTGTCTGGATCGTATTTATCATAAAAAGCTTTGTTCACATCTTCCCAGTGCCACTGAAGTTGCCCGGTTGCGTCATGGTGGCAAAACTCGCACTGATAAACAGGCGCAATCGACATAACTGCCTTTCCAATACGTGCCAGTACAGCAACTTCGTCAGCTCTGAGACTCATTGCTTCGCTTGGGTTACTACCCTCGGCAAATTCCAAAATTTGTTCAATACGTTCTGGTGTGAAAGTGGTCATAGGCTTTGAAAACATATTTTTCCAGTTGTGCTTACCATATCATCAGGCATTAGGAGCGTTAGCGAATAATTAACAGGTCAGGACCAAAACTAAATCCTTCCCCCATACGGTCTTCATGACGGGAGACATATGCCTTACCGTATTTCTCCAGATCCTGTAAGCGATCTTTTGCCAGATTCCACGAGTATTCCTGGCCCCACACGGGTCCGTCACGCCCGTCAAAGCGGTCAGGTTTACAATTTGCTTTCAGAAGAGCGTAGACATGCTCCACCGTGGGTAGCTGCAAAGCACTATTAGCCTGAGAAACGGCAGTATGCGTCATTTCTGTTCACTCTTTATTGATTTAGTCAGTTAAGCCGGTCAGGTAACTTTAACCGGCTACTCGTATTAAGATTTCTTTCCGGTTGCTTGTCAGTTAGCGGCGAAGATCAATTTCAAGGCGGGCTGTTTTGACCTTTGTTCCGGACTCCCTAAATGTATCATCCGGAAGAGGCGAAATTTGTCCGCCAAGTTGTTTGACTCGCTCCCTGAGCGCTTTTGTCAGTGTGTCTTCCCGGAACAATACCCCAGCTGACAGAATGGCCTGTAAGCGACCTCGCTTAGCGAGCATTGCGATGGCATGCATGACTTGTTTAACGTCAGAGCGTTTAAGGAATGGTGGATTCATAACGATAACATCAAAAGTTTCATCGGGCTGGTACCCAAGAAAGTCGGTATGCACCAGCTCGACTCCTGTGCTAAGGACACTATCGTTCTTCACTGCAAGGAATCGCTCATCGTTCAATTCGATCCCGGTAATCAATGCATCCGGAGCCGCCAGTTTTAAGGCTTTCAGAATGCGGCCATCACCAAACTCTGGCTCCAGTACACGCTCCCCGGCAGCTGGTTCAGCGCGTAGAACCATATCTGTGACTAAATTCTCAGGTGTAGGGAAGAAATTGAACAGATCTCGTGGGATGTCAACCGAACCTGTCAGAATGATTTGCTCGATACGCTCAGCTGCATCCGCCGTAAAAATATGTGCCTGCTCTTTTCGGTTCCATTTGCCACCGGCGGCTTCGAGCACTTTGTTTGTCTTAACATAAATGCTGCGGTCGAGCTGGTCGGCCAGGAAAAGAAAGTTCCCTTCAGCACGGCAGCGAGATAAGACGTTCAGAACTTCAGTTGAGATTTGCATTAAAACTCCATTAAGAGGATTTACCCGCCTGGCGGCAGCGGGTTGGTTACTTAAACGGGACAATTCAGATTTGGCCTTGGTTAGTCGGCAGACAACAGCAGGGATGGGCTGTTATAAGAGAAGCGGTCAACGGGAGCCTTATCAAATCGCTGACCGCTTGCATCAGGGGTCAGAACGAGTCCGTTATGGGCGCAATGAATGTGGAGCAACATATCCCCGCCGGTGTTGATGTGTAAGGCAGGCACACCCTGATCGATTTCGAACATGACACCAAAACAGGGGTTACCTTCCTTGTTAACAACTTCACAGTGGATGTTATGTTGGCCGGTAACGCTGACCTGATAGGCCTGACTGTCCTCTTCTGGCAGTGTTTCCTCCTCCAGGCGCCAGTCCTGAAGTGTGAGGCTAATTTCAGGGGTGTCATGCTCTTTCTGAAGAGCCTGGATACCTTTACGGAACAGCTGCATCATTTCAGGAGTAAGGCAGTCTTCCTCAGCTCCAAAATGTTCTTTCCAGCCTTCAGGATCTGCATACATCCAGACGTTTTTAGCGAGCGAAGGTAAGGAAGCATCAGGCTCTACAAGGAGGTGAGGGATGTTCTCTTTGATTCCGAGATAACGTACCGGCTGGCCATTAAGCGGTAACCCATCCGACACTGTAACTTCTGTTCCTGGCAAGACGACGCTGTTTACCAGACCTCCACAATGTTCGGCCACCACGCGGCCTAAATCTGCCATAAACATCCGATGCTTTTCTGGTGAGTCCAGCTCACCAAGGAGTTCAGGTTTAAGCAGTAAACCGGTAATAATCTCAGTCAGTTCACGAGGAGATACTAATTTATACATTTTGTTTTCCTTTTCTGTGTTGGCTTTATATTACCAATCCAGATGCACGAGCTAATAACCTCCAGACAACTTTTTCAAAAATTATTTACTTAAAGCAGGGTGCTAATATGCGCAAGAAATGAATTTAGGAAGGACGGCTTCAAATTTAACTTTTTGGTTTTTTATTTTAGACGGACTTTAAAATAGCATCGTTGATAAAATAATAAACATGGTTTGTTTTTTTGTTTGTATTGACAATCAAATGGGTATAAATTAATTTACTTACATGGCGTATATTTAACGCCACCGCCCCGGCGGCACCGGGCATAAAAGGAAAACCATTTTGAAACCGATGCTCAAAAAAGATTTTTTTTCAGCTATTGAAAACCTTCTCAAAGCTGGCTTTCAACCTCGCTTTTACACTGTTAACAGTGGCCGAATCGGTCTCATTACATTCACTGATAAAAATGGAACAAAACAGGTCGAACAGGTTTATTCCTGCACTTCTTTAGCCGCCAATACTTTTGGAAAGCGCTTCACCACTTGGTTAGAAGAAATTTTTCAAAAGCATAATGAAGAAAAAGTAGCTGATTCCGGGTTCGAGGTTGGTAGCCGTGTCTGGGATAAATTGATGTATACGTTGCGCACCATTTCAGAAATTCGTGCCGGGGGGGTGCTGGTGCTGGATAACGGTGCACAGCGTACACTGGATGAAGTGCAAAAAACGGCACCTGAAACAAACCAGGTGGAGCCAAAGGAAATCTCTTCACTTCAGGAGCTGCTGAACGCTTCCAAAAATCTGGAGCCGACTTCGCCTGAGCTAATTGCGGCTCTTAATGAGGCTCTGTCAACCGCCATAAAACGGTGAATGCAACGGCAGTCTGGCACATCAGGCCTTGTCAGAGATTAGGCCTGAAAAGCACTTACGTACCGATATAACACCTAATTCCCCTCTAAGGAGATTGCCCTAAATGGCGATGAATAAAAAAGAACAAGCCGCGTATGATGAGCTGGTGGCACAGGCCAGAATAAACCGCGCTTTACGCTGGTCTGACTATGGCGTTGAACGCGATATGCCCGTACCAGAGGTCTCGGGGGAATACCAAAACGGCTGGAGCTTCAACACCGCCACTGGCACTGTTTATCCGACATGGAGCGGAACTACGGTTCACGGCACACGGGAAGAGGGAGAGGTTGTCGATGCAACCTCCCGCCGCATGCGAGGCATGAATGGTAGCCAGAACGGCATACCACAATACAGCACCAAAGAACGCGCCCTGAAGGCATTACGCTGTTCGCTTGAAATCAAGTTTGCCATGCAGCTGGATGCCATAGATAAAGCTATCGCAAAAGAAATAGAGCTGTCCACCGCTCGCCGGGAGAGCGATACATCAGATGCCTAGCGGTAAACCATCAATTCAGGCCCGTGATCAGAGGGGCCTTAACGCCCTGAAAGAGGCGGTTCCAGCGACGGCACAACTACAGATGCGGGTTACCCCTGAACGTAAACTGCGTTACGTCAATCAGGCAAAGGCCGAAGGTCTGGGTCTAACAGACTGGGTCCAAAAGCATATGGATAACGTGTGTGATCTGGCAGGCCAGCCTGAAATAACCATGTACAAAGATGATGGAGAAACAAGTGGCCAAAAATAACAACAGTCTCAAACAGCATGTCTTCAATATGCTGTCGGCTGGCAGCGAACTTAAAGAAGTGAAGCGTTTTCTCACCAGCAAGCGAGTTAAAGCCCGCCTGGCAGTGTCAATGATCCACGAGCAGGCGATTGCTGTGCAGAACACTGAATACCAGAATTATCCGGCTTATAGCTAACTGGTAACAACAATTACAGAGAGATACTTAAAATGAGCGTAAACCCAGAATACACCAGGGTTCAGCATGTCCAGATTATTCGCGAGCGAGATGGGCAGAAGGAAGTTGTTCGAGTCTATGATGAAGATGGCGACGTGGTTCTGTGTTTACCTGCCTACATTCAGGATGAGGAAATAAATCTTATTCTGCGCCGGTTGAATGACGTATATTCAGTCGGATATCGTGTAGGTGATGCAGCCCGCCGCCGCGCCATCAAAAAAGCGCTGGGGGATGATGAGGAGTAAGGCCATTTTTACTGGCAAGATATCTGTATACCGGAGTCTTTAGAGTACGTTCTAATGGCTCCGGATTATTAATACTGTTTTACTCATGCAATAAAAAGCAAACCAAAATTCTTTCGCTAATTCATTTTTAAATGCTCAAATCATTAAATGTAAGGAGCGTTATTTATCAATAGGTATGGCGTTCTTAATGGCTATTAAGCTAGTTCTGCTTTCGCTTGCTTCTGGAAATTAGGGAAACCTAATTTTACCCTATCAAAAAGTAACTTTTCTGGTTTTGTTGCATTCACGTAAACAAAAAAAGTCCCGCCGGGCAGAAAAGAAAAACATCAAAAATAGCTATTTTCCCGAAAAGATCACGAACACTGAAAAAGTATCATGGGGAACCTGATCAGGAGACAACCCATGAAAATCAAACTAGCCCTGCTTATTGCATTTGCAGGTTTCAGCGCAGGAGCTTCCGCTGAAATCGCAGAATTCAGCTTTAAAGATACCCTGAACGTTAAAAAGACCGTATCGCCTGCATCCGTATGGATTAATCCGGTAACGAGCTTTGACGTTGCCGTTATTTCCGGTCTGGACCGTTATATTACGCTCAGTCTGCTGAAAAGTGACGGGAGCCTCATCTGGAGCACGAAAAGCAGCCTGGTTACCGTTGATGACCGTACCACATCTTCGACAGGCTTTGATTATTACGGCAAGACTCTGACCGTACCAGCGATGGGAGAAGATAGCTTCACCCTCAGAGAGGTGATTACCGACTTGCAAGGGAAGGAGGTCTCCCGGCAGGATTACCCGCTTGCAATTGACCGAACGCCTCCGGCAACGGGTACCATAAGTTATACGAGAAATGGGTGGAACTTTGGCAGCGAAGCGATCTTCACTTCAGTACCAGCCGGTATGCAGTACGCCAGCGTCCAGGCACTGGTCTTTAATGGACTGAGTGATAAAGGTTCCGGGCTTGCTAATGCTGAATATTTCATAACCGATGCCGCTGGAGTGGAGCGTAAAAAGCCAGCGGAAATTAATACAGTGGAAGGTAGCGTAACCGTTCAAGTCGCCGACGCAAGCAGCAATGCCCTGGCACCGGAAAACCGCTCTGAATATAAAGTGGGGATCTACCTTTATGACAAAGCGGGAAACAGGAGCGAACTAAGCCGCCGAAGCGTAATTGATCGGGTTAAGCCTGACGATATCATCCAGGTGCAGGACGCCACTACCGGATCATGGGTCTCCTATCAGTCTGGCATGACCGTCTTCCAGAACCCTATTTCCGTACGGGTATTAAGGAAGAAAAGTGACTTTACTGCTGTTAACGGTTCCAAATATGGCTGGGCGGACTCGAATTTCCAGACGTCCGATAGCACTTATAATATCTATACTTTCAAATACATATATCCAAATGTGGGGGATACTTATCATGAATTTCAGACTCTGGCGGGAGGAGTAAGACGAATTCATCATAACTCCCTCAACTTCACTCCAGCCCCGGCGATGGAAATAGCCCCGAAGATAGTGGCTAAAGAGATGTACCGGAGTGATACCAGTGAGTGGTTAACTCAGGCCTCAATCAGCGTTAAAACCGCCACCATTAGCCGCATAAAGGTAACCGCAGAACCCCGACCATACGTGCAAAAGTTCAGAACGGTAAAAAATGCAGCCTGGTTCTGCACTATTCCTGTCGGACAAAGTTCATGCGAGATGACGGTTAACTTCAACTACACCAGTGACAAAGGATTTGAGTATCTGCATCTTTACTCGGGAAAAGATGGTGACAGCATATTCGATGCGCTTGCTGGTAATTTTACGGTTATCTGGGATAACAACCCACCGGTGGTTAATGTCGCTCAGGTAAACAAGGCCTCCAAGACAATCACTATGACGGCCACCGATAATGATCGCGTCAACGCCTGGAACATCAGCTACTGGGATACCAAAGTTTTCGAAGCCACCCTTAAAAATGCCCGGGGGGAAACTTTCACCCTGAAGCCTGTGACTGTCAGTGAAAGCGATTATAAAACCAAAAACGCCACTTTCTCATACGCTGGTCTACCGGACGGGGATTATACGGTTGTTAGCGTGTCTGCCACGGATCTTGTTGGAAACACAGGAACCAAAACGCTTAATGCACCGCTGAAAATTGACTCAACGCTTCCGGTTATTGCGTTCAGCTTTAATGGCGCAGACGCAGAAGGAAAACTGGTTAAAGGGCTTGAGAACCTACGCATAAGCGTTACTGATGCCTCTGGGGATGCTTCCCTGATATCGCTTCTGCTCGCTGGTGGACCTAACTCTGAAAAGGTCACCCTTGCATTCACGCCGCTATCCAAGGATGTCTTTATTCCTGAATACCCCAGAATCTTCCCCAATACTGACGAATCGGGACAGATGTATCATCTGGAGGCTCTGGCTATTGACGAATCAGGTAACCGGACCACTAAAACGCTTAATTTTACCTACCAGCCAGCTAACCTGATTATGCTGGATAATCTCAAGACGCTGGCCACAGCCGTAGCACTGAAAGCAACGGACAACACGCCGCTGGCCATCATCCGAACCAGTGTGTTGCGTCGTCAGGACGGTTCTATCATTACCGGACAGTTAAACGGAACCCTGACTGTTCAGAAAAACGCCCAGTTCGGCGTTACGGTTGCCGGAGTTACGGTCCAGCCTGGTGAAACTAAATCGCTGTCACTGGATCTTGGTAATGGTGAAGAGCGCACATATCCCGTTACTCCCGCTGTAAGTGGTCAATCTGGCACGGCCACATTTGCTATAGAATTCCCTCAAACATAAACCCTACACAAGGGTACGGTAGTATGCCGTACCCTGTTACGCCATCCTCAATGTAAAATGTAGAGTTGAGCATGACTTAATTATTACTTTCTCATTAAGTGTCTCTTAAACTGCAAACGGGAAAGTAATATTCCCGAGACGGGAAGGACTCCTTCCTTTTGGTTATAATCTATGATGCTAAACTGTGTAATTACACCGGAACAATGTCCTCGTTTAAATCGCTGGCACCAGTACATGATTTATCCATGAATGCTTTTTGATGCAATTTTACTTCAGAATGCTCTTAATTTTTTAAACAAATTATATTTGAATCCTTCGTGTATAAATTTGCAGACCCTCTCTCAATGTTTTTTTAAAATATTTACTCTCAGGTTATTAGCCAGTAGATTCATTCTGTCATGATTACTCCAGAACTAACCGGAGGAATCACATTATGACCAAATATTATGATCGCAGTGGAATTGAAATCTCCAGCGCAAAAATCCGCTGTGTTGATTCTGTAAAAGGTACTGCGGAATATACTTTTCGTATTGTTTGCGATAAATGCAATGGGCGGGGAGAGCGTAAGCATTTTTATAGAAGTCGCTGTATGGCTTGTAAAGCCACGGGTTACAGCCTCGAAACGACCCGTACTGCTTACACGCTGAATGCGCTGTACCGCATTAATGCGCAAGCTGCCCGCAAAGTGTCAGCATCCCTGCAAGACGAGCGTTTAAGGACTGAAAGCGCCCACAGTTCTGCGTTCACAGCATGGTGCAGGTCTCATCAAAAAATGGTTGATGCAATCACCCAACAATCCAGTAGTAATAATTTTCTGGAAAGCCTTAAGTCTTCTTTAACCCACCAGCGTCAGTTAAGTGATAAGCAGCTGGCAGTTGCCGCCCGCATTTTAGGTATTCATTAATTCAAAGCCCTTTTAATTTAATTTTAAGGTCAATTATTACGGAGGAACTATGATCCATTCATTTAAAGACAGACGGCTTGAAAAGTTCTTCCGTAATGGAAAAACAACGGCAGGTATTCCTTCTGAAATTATTAACGCAATTCTGTGTCGACTTGAAACGCTGGATAATGTCCAGAGTGAGCGGGAGTTATTATCCAACAGCTTGCGTTATGAACGCTTAAGAATGACGTCAAACCGTTATTCCTCCATTCGAGTAAACTCTAAGTATCGATTATTCTTTGAATGGAATGATGGCGCACATAATGTTCATTTGTCTGCACATGACTATAAATCGCTCATCCATTAAGGTTAAAAATGAAGCTATTTTCAATTTCATCCCGGGATACAAGCATGGACGCGATGTTTTATATCCAGGCCAGTACTAAACAACAGGCAAGTTACATATTTAGTACCCTTTCCCCGAAGCCTACTGCGAACTGCCAGCTTACAGATTTGCAGAATGAGACGGTCGTCCCTTCCATAAGCCCTATTTCGCTTTCACTTAACCCCTGGTCGATCAATTCCCAGTCCCGAACCCGGGAACTGCGTATGGCCACGCATGGTCTTAACCTGATCTGTGCAGTCACGGATGAGCATACCCGTCAGATAGTTGACTTTTGCGATAACCTTGGACAGCAGCTTAAGGATCCGGACGACAAAAGCGCCTGGGTTAAGCTCATTAATTCTGAATGCGCTTTGCTTAATTCTCCGCGTCTCTATCCCGTTCTGCTTGAGCCGGATACACCGGCACAATTTGAAATCTTTGTGCCAGCTCCGGAAGATGGAGAACACGACACGGTCATAGCCAGCGTTGTTAAAGAATGTTTCGGAGATGAATGCCGGTACAGAGTAACGGACAAAGCTTTTGCAATGTCGGAAAAGCCAGTCATCAGGCTGGAAGCTCATTTCAATGACAAACGCGAAAAGGTTTTAGAACTGACCTTTTCCTGTTTCAATCTTTCACTCTCAGCGTCCGTGCATGAAAACCAGCTACGTCAGATTTTGTTACTTTGCGAAGACTTTGGCGTAAGGCTTCAGGGTAGAGCAGGGGCATCCTGCCACGTTAATATGCGCAGTGCTTACCGTCGTCTTGCTCATGTTGGCACCGGCTCTCGCCCAGGTGATGACAGTGATGTGCGGGTCTATACCTCGTTAAAAGAAGAAAAAGATGTTAAGAGGCTGCTTGATAAGTCAACCAGGGGAAGTGAGCTTGTACCGGCGAGGCACGGGCAGCAGTTTAACGGGGTCTTAGTGAATGCCACACCCGCATCGGCCACTACTGGTTTCATTTACCTTTCGCATGATTTTCCGGAAGGCCAGTTTATGATGACAGCCGAGGTGTTGCATGTTGGAATTACACCAGGCGGTATTTACTACATTGAAACACTGGACGGTTACCGGTTTATCGTGACAGCGTTTGAGAAGGGATTAATGAACGGTTTGAGGGAGTTTATAGCTGCAAATGAGGAATATTTTAAGTATTACCGCTGGTCTTAGTATCTGAGCTGAAACCGGTAGGCCAGGGAAGGCAACCGGGAAAATGCAATTTAACCTGATCCTATACCTACGACTATCTTTATCCACTTATAATAGCCTCACCAAATTATAATGCCCGATCACCGCATTTGCTTAAACCTCACATATTCTTCTTATGCTTCCCCTGATAATCTACGACCGAAAGACAAAGGAAAGTGAATACGAAATAAGATTTATGAGCACATAAAAGTTACTTTTCCTTGGTGGCACATCACAAACATTGTGGGTTTCATAATCCTTTTTGTTATTTAAAAAGGATGTGTTCAATTCTAATTAAAGGTGGTATTTTTTTTGAAAGTTTGCTGGGAGGTTATTAGCTGGGGGGATGGGTAACAGTATAATAAGTACAGATGAAAAGGAGGTTTTATGAAAGCGTTAGACGTGGTTTCAACTCAACTCAACTTTATTAATCTGTTGGATCAGGCAGGATATGCTCTTTCAGAAATTGTTGTAAAACGCTTCAGTGCTGCACCAGCCTTTAACGAAGGGCACTGGTTGTTCATTGCAGAGCAGGATAACCGCTACATTGAAGTGGTCTGTATTCTCTCTTTAGCTTCAGAAAGCGGAGAGCAGCATATTGATGTTTTTATTAATATGTTCGAAGACCCGATTGATGATGTTATTTCACGAAACATTGAAACCAAAACCTTTGCGACGCTTTATAAATACATTGAACGTATACCTTTTACTCCGGGTGTAAAGAAAGAATTCTTGAGCAGTATTGAGAACATCAATTTTAGTTAATCAAAAACCACAACTTTTTGCCACCAAGTTATTAGGTAATGCTATCAACCTGATATAATTACCTTAACATGAATATGAGCGGAGCCGGGTTATGTCTAATAATACTGAAGTCATTAGCTGTGATTTATTTTCAACTCTATCTTCACTTAATTTTAGCACCGAGGATATTACAGGTTTGACTCCGGCCAACTTTCGAAAGGGAGCTTTCTTACATGCAAAAATTTCTGCTAGCCAGGCCACGCGAGCGACTGATATTTCCATTCAATTACTCACGGATCGTGTTTCAGGTGAAATGAACTACGTAATAGTAATTGGCAGGCACGAAGGACTCCTGCAAAGCGAAGCAATTGACCCAAACGCTGATAAGCAATACCGGGAAAACCGTTATTCTCGCCATTTTATCTCAGTAACCGATGCCAATACCAAAGCCCTGAAAAAAACCTGCAAGGTAATGAAAACATATATCAAAGAGCAGGCATTTAAGCCTAACACCTGGGGGCACAGTTTCATTAAGGGTTGATTTATTCTTGCCCCGGTGAGCCGGGGCAACGCTAAATTAACCTCAAACTGTGCTGGAGGCACAAATGTCTGAAAAACACTTTATCGTTAAAATCCAGAACCGAAACGGCGACCATGAGAATAGCTATGTTCGGTTACTCGTCAGCGATTGTGAGAAAAATGCTTGCCAGACGGCACTCATTTCAGAGTGCCATGGCGAGCTTGAACAGCTGAGTTTTGAAGACGGTGGGGTTTACGACTACAACGGCGAAAATCACTACAGTGTCAGGAGCTGCGTGGAGGTTGCTCCAGAAGACGTTGCAACTTTGCAACGCTTCCTTTAACACCTGCGACATTTGATTAAATATCGGGCGTCCGCTACAGGATGCCCGTGATTTAAACGATTCCTCAAAGATCGCTGTCACTCCTGATAACTGTATTAAGAGCAGGTTTGTGATAGGTTCAGCGTAACAACATTACTGGAATTTTGGTTGCCTTGATGAAGAGCTGCTTTTCTGATTTACCCGTTAAAGACGGCACGTCCGGAACCTGGAAACTGGACACATTCGAAATTACCGCAGATAAGGCGATGAGCCTCGCCCTTCGTGCCGAGTATACAGGTAATACAGACGAGTTTATCCCGCCCGGTAGATATCGGCGTTTGTCCAACGGCTGGGATGTGGTGATGTCCAATACCCCGATGGAGATCAGAACCTGCCAGGATTTTTTAGAGCGAGCCACCGGGCGCGTGCTCATTAATGGTCTTGGTCTGGGGATGGTGCTTCACGCCATTCTTCAAAAAGAAGATGTAACCCATGTAACAGTAATTGAAAAAGAACAGGACGTTATTAACCTCGTTGCGGCCTCGTTTGCAAACGATCCTCGCGTTGAAATTATCCATGCTGATGCAATGATGTATTGCCCACCAGCAGGCGTCACGTACAACGCATGCTGGCACGACATATGGCCAGACTTCGCAACAGCTAACCTCTCACAGATGGATAAGCTGGAAATTAAGTACCGGGACATCTGTGAATGGCAGGGCTCGTGGGGCAGGGAGGAGTGTGAGCAAAAGCACATTGAGTTTCAAAATCTTGGGGCTGATTGAGTACAACTTTTGAAGGTGTCTCCGCTAAAGAAGACTGGGTCTCTTTGCGCATGCCCAGCTGTGCTGCATGACCTGACAAAGCCTATAAATAAACAGATCGGTTTGATTTAGTAATCCCCCTTCCAACCATCAGGCCGATATTTAAACTGCATCTCCATTAAGGATGGCTGATGAGCACGATTTCTACGGATTTAATTGCACGGATCTACGCAGCCTCCGAATTGCCGTTGAGCAACGACGAGCTTTATCGCGAAGTGCAGCGTGAAACTGGCATGTCGGATGCCGAATTGCACGAACTGAAAGAATTTGGGTCAGATAAAACCAGAACCAGCGGCGTCAAACACAAAGTACGCTGGTTTCAGCAGACTCTTCGGCAGGCCGGAGTCATCGAACGCGTTCCAGAAAAACGGGGCGTCTGGAGATACTCCTCTAAGACGAAAACAAACCTACACGAGTCATGGGAAAAGCTCTGTGTTGTCGGTTTCTCAACTTCTCTTGGGGCATCGGTTTTTGGAAACGCCTATGCCTTCTTCAGCAATATCACAGAGCAAATTCATCTTTGCCTGACCTCGCCGCCTTACCTCCTTCGAAATTCAAGAGACTACGGGCATGGCGGGGGGCGTGGCGAGCAGGTTTATATTGACTGGCTTCTGCGTATCCTCGAACCGATCGTGAAACAGCTTGTACCCGGCGCAAGTGTGGCATTGAATATCACTCAAGATAGCTTTAATAGGGGCAGGCCTTCACGTTCTCTGTATCTGGAGCGTCTGACACTGGCATTATGTGACAAGCTGGGGCTTGAGCTCATGGACAGGCTTCAGTGGGTGAATCGCAGTAAGCCCCCATCGCCAACGCACTGGGCATGTAAGCAACGAGTGCAGCTCTGCTCATCGTATGAGCCTGTGCTGTGGTTTACCAATGATGCGAGTAAGGTTCGTTCAAACAACTTACGTGTACTGCAACCGCATTCAGAGCAGCATCTTAAATTGCAGGCAGCAGGCGGTGAAAATCGCACGACCTTTTATGGTGATGGGGCGTACCAGCTTAAAAGCGGATCCTTTGGAAATAAAACAGAAGGAACGATCCCCAAAAATACTTTGTTTTACGGCAATAGCTGCGCTGATACGAGATTTTGCCATTCCATTGCCCGCGAGCTAGGTTTTCCGCTGCATGGTGCAACGTCTCCTACCAGGCTTGCAGCGTTTCTGATTGAGTTTTTGACAGAGCCGGGAGATCTTGTTGTAGATCCCTTCGCTGGCCTGCATAAAGTTCCCATCGCAGCCGAGCGACTTGGCAGACGTTGGCTGGCGACGGACAAAATCATGGAATGGCTGGCGATTTCCCGAAACCTTTTTACGGCCGCACCGGGATATAAGAGTAACCCCATGCTGGACGAGCTCGCCGAACTGTATCGGGCTTAATGCAAGTTAACGGTTTTGATAAAGTGGTTTGAAGCGACAAGCGGTTTATTCATTTTGCATTGTTTCTACCATAAAATGACAATATTAACGGCTTAGCATACGCCGCAGAGATAATTAGGGTGCCATTCATTTCCGGTTGTCTGTATTAACGAGTGTATTCAATATTCACTTGTTTCTCCGATATAGACCCAACAAAAAAAACTGATGGTTGTGATACAGAACTTGTTGAATTAACATCCGGTACATTAACTATATTGGTAATTTAGACGGTTTCTAAATTAAAGGTGGACAGATATGAAGTCAGATACAGAAATGGTTTCTCCTATCGAGTTGCACATTGGCGATCATGTCCAGCGGCATGGTGCTTTATTTGAGGTTATGCATATTGTTGAATCCGAATGCGATATTCCCGGCGGCATCCGGGTAGCAGCATGCATTTCACGGGTTATCGGTGACGTTACGGGCAATATTCCTCGTGGTTGGCTGGAAACACCGAAGCGTATGGCTGAGCGAGGAGTTAAGTGGGCGACGAGTCTGCCTGAGGGGCTTTACTTTAACATCCAGGGGAACGCACATGCGAAAGTAAGCCGGGTTATTCGTAATGTGACTAATTGAAACTTTTTTCTGAATTGCGGTGTAAAAGTTACTTTTCACCGCATCGTTTTCCCTAACTACTAAATCAGAGCTTCTCTGAAATAAGCGGATTTAACCGCTAGCGATTTATTCAGGCCATTTTATTCTAATCATTATCCTACACTTCAAAAATATTCATTATTTTTTCTTCTGACCTATTAGCCAGAATTCTCGATTCGGTATCATTTACTTACGGTAAATCTTTTGAAAACGAGGTAAATGGCATGCATTCTCAGGATCCTATCACGAAATTAACCCAGACGTTGCAACGCGACGATGGTTCTCAGGTTCGTATTGTAGCGCAGCGGGGATATGGAAGTGGGCTTACAGCCTCGCTTGATGTGTACGTTCTCCGTCGTGATTCCTCTGAAAGCAACTGGTCACTGTGCGGAAAAGATCCTCACCCAGAGTGGAGAAAGATGTCAGTAGATGAGTATCAGAAATTTGGACGCTCTGAAATGCTGCGTTATGCCACACCAGGTGAAATTCTCAGGGTGGCATCCGCTATTGGCCAGCCAATGAGCTTCCTCGATGGCAACCCTGCGTTTTAGCCCGAACCCTGGCGACGCCTTTTAAACCGGCGTCATTCTTTTTACGAGCAACAGACGGAGAAAAAATGAATCTGAACGAACGAAGCACGAGCGCAGCAACGCCAGATTTGAGCCGACTTTATCTCATTTCCGGGCGCATTATGTTTGATGATGATGATCAGGCCTACCTGGTCGAAGCCGACTCCCCTGGTGATGCAGAGGAGGCTTTCCGGCATCATATTGCTGACAGTGCCGACGACTTAGAAAAGGTGATTATAGTTTCCTCTACAAGTTTCGCTTCAGCTCACAGCAGTCGCGTAATTTGTCGGCCTGCCGTGAAGTAATTTCAACTTCCAATGATATTTCCCTCT
Organism: Citrobacter sp. Cpo069; assembly: GCF_030332785.1. Lineage (NCBI taxonomy): Bacteria > Pseudomonadati > Pseudomonadota > Gammaproteobacteria > Enterobacterales > Enterobacteriaceae > Citrobacter > Citrobacter sp. Cpo069. Next base: position 58,063 of record NZ_JAOWHD010000058.1, on the reverse strand, counting down.
TTATAAAAGCCGCCGTCTGGCGGTTTTTATTTGCAAAAATGAATATTAATCCTGAATGATATTAATTTAAGATGAGGTAGTGTTCATATTCTTCTTCTTAATATTTTTTCTAAAAAAACGCCTTCAGGTTATTAGTTGGTATTAGTGTATTTGTTATGATCTTCTCATCAAATACATTAATTAAATAATCAAGGAGTCAACTGTGGCAGATAATTATACTCAGGCGTCGTTTATTATTCCCTGCACTCAGGAGCAGGCAAAAATGGCACAAGAAGCAATCACATTCGTTACCGAAGCAGAAATTGCAGAAGGTGAGCGTTTGCTTGATAAGCCACTGACAGATTGTTCTCTGACTGAGAAGCTGATCCTCAGTATTATCGAGAACCACCCTGAGTATGACCCTTCTGAGCCGAGCTTTGGGCAACCATCCTGCCCAGACTGCAATTATGAACTGTTGTTCGCAACAGAAGTTACCAGCAGTGGGCTGGCAGTTTTTCATGGAGAGACCATTGATCTTGACCATGCAATTTGCCTCACAACTGCCGTGCTGTCGGTATTCGACCTCTCGGAAATGGTAACAATTACTGCTGCATTTACATGCAGTAAAAGCCGGACAGATGAATTTGGGGGTATGACTATTCTGGTCACAAAGGATACCCACTATTACCAGGATGGCTGTCAGTTTTCTCGTCTCATGAATGAGGCTCACAAAGCCGGTATCCAGTATGCTCTGTGTAAAGTGACGCATTACCACGGTGAGAGCAGCTATGTGGCAAGCTATGTCCTGAGCTGCGACGTAGCGGATTCAGCCCAGGAGGTCGTTAACAAACGACTGAAGGCATGTGCCGGAAAAGAGCCAGAAGACGGAATCTATATTCTGTGTGAAGAAGACAACACTAGTCTTTCGGTCGAACTCGTTACAGAACTGTCTCCGCTCGATTACGACAAGCTGAGCAAGCTTCTCCCTTCCCTTGACACCCTTTGCGGCGCTTAAGCCTGCCAATTACCGTAGCCACCGGTTTCCCCGGTGGCCTGGAGCCTGCCATGACCAATAAATTCATAGTTTCTACCGTTGATTGTATCAATGAATTTGCAAGTGACGTTCCGCAGAGTGTTTCCTTACGGATAGATACAATGCTTGAACAGCGTATCCGCAAATTGGCGGCATACGTGAAAGAAAACGATCTTCATTTAACTGAGTTTTACTTCTATGACGCTAACTGGTCATTTTGTGGTGAAGATGAAATTCAAGAAATAAAAGACATGGATGAATATAAGCATAGCGACAGCATAAAGCAGGAAGCGATGCTGCGGGAAGTAATGCCATCAGCACGTACGGAATGCCCGGTTATTAGGGTGATGAAAGATTCATTTCAGCTTTCAGCTCTACCACGCCATTGTGGTGATGACATGACTCTTAACACTCCTTTTATTCCGCTGTCTGAGTTGAAAACAAATAATACGGCATTTATTACGCCGCCAACCTATAACTAATAGCTGTGCCGGGTGATTAAATTACAATGGATTATTTTTATATATATTGACATTAAATCCGCGTGATTTTGATTTAATATAATTTCGCTAAATGGTTGCGCTGTAGTTATTTTAAAGTTCTAATAATATCAGTGATGCAGCATATACCGTGGTTCAGGAAAATATATGTTTATTGAAAAAAGCGACTCATTCCTTGAATTATCCTCAGAAGTTATTTTTCCTGAGGCGGCTAATGCTGCCATTTTGAAACATGATAAATGGGCGGATGTTTGGGAGACCCTGACAACCGATGCCGATCTGAACTATACCGATGAAAAGGAGACTGTGAGTCTTTCTTCTCTGGTCATGTCAGCCACATCTGCTATTTATCAGGCTATTACGGACGGCTGGACAATGTGCGTGGGATACAGTGGCGGCAAAGACTCCCATTCTCTTCTGCACCTGTTTCTGATGGCATTGATCAGGGCAGTACGTAACGGCACAAATATCAGCGAACATCATTTCATTCAGATGTCCGATACGCTGATCGAAAACCCTGAGATGCACTATCAGGCTTCACAGGTTCTCAACCAGCTCAGAATGTTCATTGCTGAACACCAGCTACCGGTCACAGTCCTTGTCGCCCGACCGTCTCTTACGCAGAGCTGGGTCGGCCGCATTCTGACTGGGCGCGGACTTCCGACCTGGACTAATTCTTCTACCCGACAGTGCTCAACCGACTACAAAATCGCGCCCCTGCGCCAGGCCAAAGCTCGTTACCTGAAAAACGCCCCGGCATCCGTTCGAAGCAGGGTATGCCTGATGCTGGGCTCCAGGGATGATGAAAGTGCCCGAAGGGCCGGAAATATCCTCAAAATGGGAGGGCAGGCGAGGAAAGTAACCCTGACTGAGCACGGTGGTGAACTCTATCCGGTAAAGGAGTGGCGCACTCAGGACATCTGGTCTTTTCTGATGGCCTGTGGTTCCGAATCACGCTTCCCTTTACCAAGCTTTATGCCGGATAACTTCAGCCTGGCAACGCTTTATAAAGACGCCACCGGGGAGTGTATCTGGTCGCCGGAGAAACCCACTCGAACATCAGCTTGTGGGGCTCGATATGGGTGCTCGCTTTGCACAGCAGTAGGGGTTGACCATTCAATGGAAACGCTCCTTCGAACTGACCCGGAGAAATACGGTTATCAGGCTGGCCTGAGTCGTCTTCAGCGATTTCTTTCTAAGATCCAGTACGACTGGAGCCTGCGGGATTATATCGGTCGTAAAGTGTTCGAAGGCGGATATGTGCGTCTTCAACCCAATATCTTTTCTTCGTCCCTGACTGAACGTCTTTTTCATGCCTGTTGCAGCCTTGATTATGTTGAAGCAAGACGTGCGGCAGAGCATCGCAGAAAGCTACTTTCCGGCGAGGTTGACGATACGGCTTATAACCGTCGTATGGCTGAGCCACAATTTCGGCTTGTACAGGAAGCAAACGTGATCCACGTTGATTTCCTCTGGTCGTTGCACTGTTTCAACCCTCGCCCGTTTCGGGCAATTGAGATCTATCGCAGGGTCTGGGAAGAGGCCGATCTGGACCTTCTTGAGGATGAGCCTGACATGCAGCCTGTGCCCCGTACACCAATGCCAGCTCCACTCTGGATGAAACTGCCCGGAGGCCGGTTCGGTACAGCTTATGATGGACTGACTGATACGTTGCCGCTGATGACCTATTTTGACGGGCAGGCTGACCCCAGGGCTTCACGTAGCCTAAAGACCGGAGAGAGCAGTTCTGTCGTCGTGGCATTCGAGGAAGAGGATGAGCTGACTGTTGAAGAAGATACGGCGTCCTGGATTATCTGGCATGAATACGACGGGTTACGCCAGCGCATCGCTGACGGTGAGTTTACTCCAACGACTGCTGCTCAGTATCTTCTTCGTTATGGCGCGGTCCGAATTTCAAAAGGCAAGGGCGCTGTCTATCATCGTCTCGCACAACGGGGACAAACCTTTTCCCGCCTGGGGATAGGCGACAGAGTGTCGCTTCCAGAGCTGGTTGCCAGTCGGCGTTTTAAAATACTCAGTGATTCTGCATACCGTCAGGTTGTAGCCCGGAAATTGCGTGGACAGATAAAAAAGTTCAGATTCTGGGCATGCGTAGCTGCCTGTGTTCAGTTGCACGTACACAACAAGACGGCACTCGGAGAAAGAATTTTAACGTTACTCGAAGGTGAGAGGGAACAGCAACAAGGTGCGATCCAGGCGAAGCTGAAGGCGGGAATGATGGATGCAGTTCTAACTCTGTGTAACCAGCGACTCCGGGTGAAAGAAAATACTAACCAGCCAGAGGAGTTCCGCTATTACCGTGCCGTAAGAGCTCGTTTCATGCGCCATTTATCTGAATGCCTTAAGCCAGAAAATGGCGGCGTTATCCGTGACGTTATCTGGGAACTGAGGGTGCTGAGCAGTGCTCACGGTACGACCAAAACAGGTTTTTACTATGTCGATAGCAATCGCCCGACAGCGAAAGGACTGTTAAACCGCCTTCTGATGAGGATGGTCAAGCAGGTCGTATAAGCGTCTGAAACGCGAAACACACGAAAATGGAGGGGTTATACAAAAAAAACTTAGCTTTGATCGTGATGTAATGTGGACATCATGTCCAAGCGTTGCTGCATCCAGAAAAGTAACTTTAATCCTGTTGATACAGCCCTTGCATTACCTGTTTACGCATAGCGTGGAAACGTTCTAATTAAACCAGACGAATATAAATTTAAATTAATTCACTCACCCCCGGAATCGGGGAACTAAACAAAAGGATCATCAATGCAAAATCAAAATACACCCGCTCAGGAAAAACACACCGTATACCTTTTTAATGCCGAACATGCTGACAAGACAGCCGCCAAGCAAGCCGGGAAACTCTTCACGCTGGACATTGAACACCCAATGACCCTCAACGATCTCTCGCTGCTGTGTGAGTCGGTCGCGGACGCTGTGGGAGCACCTGGCGGAATTAAATATGAAATCACAACAGAGCCTAATGGGGTTCAGGAGGAATACTGAATCAGTGTGGTGTGAGTCCATTTTAATTTGACGTTTCATGAGTTCTATCGAGAGGCTGAAGTATGACTTTGAAAATGGAAAGTTCCCGGACTTCCAAGCCTGAGGGGCCATTTGTATTAATCACTTTTGAGGGGGACGAATTTCTTTTTGATGACAGACATAATGTCGTCAAGATAAATGGCAGGCCTAAAAAAATGGATGTAAAGCGAAATTATTTTGAGTCCGATCTGGGAGAAGGGAAAGCGAAATACTGGACTTTAAATATCGAAGAGGCTCATCGGTTCAATTCGATTGATGAAGCGACAGAACAACTTTGTAAACTGAGTCGCCCTCATCTGATCAAAATTCGCAAAGTTGAGGGGGTATCTGAATGACCAAAGAGATGTTTTTACGCATTTTAAATGAGGCACAGGCTCGTGTGGATAACGATTCGCTTCCGCTTGATGTTCGTATCCGGTCACGCACCACGGTAAATGATTGCGTCATCCGGGCAGATAAAGAGGGGTGGCCTATTGAGTATAAACAGAAGGTCTGGGTAGATGCAGTCAGTGGCTGTTATCTTTAGCGGTTACTTAAGCCAGTTCCTGTGCCCGTGAGCTTAGTAAAGGCGGAAAATGATATGGTCAAGGTGATAAATATCAACGGGAATTTAGTTGAATTACCTGAGCCCTCAGCAAAGTTATCCAAAGCTGAATCACCTGATGGTAGGTTCTCAAAACCTAAAAATAAGATCTCTAAAATACAGCGAGCTGAGCTGCGAATGAAATTTGGGGGGCGTTGTGCCTATTGTGGTTGCAAGCTTCCTGAAAAAGGGTGGCATGCCGATCATGTTGAGCCTGTTCGACGCGACTTTGAACTGGTGAGAGCCCCTGTCGGCAGCGGCGTAACTCATGTTGCCCGAAGTACGGGTAAGGTTATGCACCCTGAACTGCATGCTATAGAAAACTTATTTCCATCATGCGCCCCCTGCAACCTTTTTAAAGGAGCTTTTAGTGTTGAAGGAATGAGAAAAGAAATTACCAAACAGGTTGAACGGGCTCGCGCATATAGCGTGAATTTCCGTACCGCAGAACGTTTTGGGTTGCTTCATATTGTAGAAAAACCGGTCGTCTTCTGGTTTGAGCAGTATAACGAACAGAAACAAAACGAATAATTTCTGTGAAACATAAAAGAAGTTAATCAGCAGTGGTTTACTAATTAAAGAGTGATTTAAATATTTTGATGCTGCTGAGGAGCTGCCTGGTATATCCTTCAAAGGAGAAAATGATGTATCTGCATCTTGTGCCCCGTATTCTTCACCATATGAAAAACAAGTGTACTCTCGTGTCAGTTTCTGTACCTGAATTGTCACTTGAGCTTAAAGCTGATTCGCTGGTGGCAATGAAACCTTATCCCAACAAGTCCTACCACGTTGTCATGTTGAAGGGGCGACGTGCATTAAATGGCTTTCTGGTAAAAAGCCCACGGACTTTAACTGAGTTCACAATGATAACAATCTGGGAAATTGAAGGCTTTGGAAAAATTAGTCATACCGTAAAAACGCTCGTTCAGGACAAAGACTATGACTTGGTCTCCCATGATGTCCTTTTGGCACATGCATACCATCAGAGGGAGGAAGAATTGGGGTACCGTGTACATCCATCCTATGACAGTCTAGCTCCCGTCGATTTTGAACCAACAATGCAGTCAAGGTACATAAAGGAATCCGATCTTTCCCACGACGTATGGGAAACCTATTCATGGGGGGAATTGCTGCGTTCGCGTGAAGAGACATTTCTGGCGATGACCATGTCATCTGCTCGTTTAAGCCATCCAGCATTCATCAGAGGAAACCGACTTCCTCAAACTGACCAGGCCATCATTATCAGTTCGTAACGACCTTTTATTCTTTTTGATGCCAGGCGAGTCTCCTTTTGCCTGGCCACTTTGATTTATTGCCTGGGAGTAACCTATGGATGAGCAAGATATTCTCCGCGTTATAAACGGCCGTGAGATTGATGCTTCTGACCTCCTGGAAGAAGCTATGCCGAACGCAGCCCGACGCTTTTATCGTTTAACTAACAGCATGAACAAATTGCTTTAGGAGGTCAGGGAGCACTTTCCTGACGCGATGTATTACTCTGCCAGCGGAACGGTAAGCCTGCTGTTGGGGAGCAGCCACGACAACAATGACCATCCGGTTAGAGAAATGGTCGCTGTAAGGTCACCAGATCTAAACATTGAAGGCGGTGATTGGTAGGTCAAGCAGGGGATCTATGTGCACTTCATGTCCTAACTTCATCCAGTGCTGAATTCAGTGCACAGACAGTAGGGGACTTCTCCTTTAATCAGAATGGCAAAGGGTTACGTGAGGATCAGATTCTATTTTTTTGCCTCGAAAACGGATAAACCCAGGTTTTGGCGCTTTAACCGAAAAATCAGCAGAACGGTAAATGATAGGCTGTCATGGATAACCATTTTGAGGCAAAAATGAACGTTTCAACTGACAGCAGCAACATATCGATAGCAGAACTCAAAGAAGAATTTATACCCGGTCTTCTGCTTAATGCTGGGGCAATAAGCCATTACGGCGACTCGGCTTTATCTTCGAAGGCTATGGATAAGTATTCAAATCTTCTGGAGAAAGACGCAGTTACCGCTTTATCAGGAGCCTTGAACCGTATCGTAAGTGCCTTAGCGGAGGCAGATCCACGTTCTATCAGTAGCAATCCATCCTGGTTTTCCCGCTTTACGGGCAAACACCTTGAAAAGCGCGTTCGTTACCAACACGCACGTGAGAAGGTGGAAAATCTTATTAATGAGGGGAACGGATATCTGACACATGTGAATGAGACGCTACTGGCTTTAGAAGAGCTGCTTGAAACATATGTGTCAGAAATCAAACGCCTTAAAATTTTTATCCAGGCAGGCCATGAGTTCCTTAGGGATTCTACCGAAGAAAAAAATAGTGACGATCTAAGCCTTGTCTTCGATAAACCGAGGGAAAGATTTGCCAGACGTTTAGCTAACCTGGCAACACTGCTTGCGTCTCATGAAATGGCCGCCATGCAGATGGAAATCACTCGCGGGACTTGTATAGATATTGCTGACCGCTTTAACGAAACTATAAAAGTCCTGGTTCCAGTATGGCGGCAACACACACTTTCGCTGTTATCAGTAAATAACACTGACCCTACGATTGTTAGAAAAGCTAATCAGGCCCACGAGGCTCTTCTAAAAAGCCTGCGACAAAATTTAGAGGGATTCCAAAAATGATTAATAATTTGACCACCAAAACTGAGGTTGTTGCTTTTACTTTGACTTCCGCTGAACTGGAAAAGTTCGGGCTGAATGAGCAAGATGAACAAGAGATTAAAGCCGTCGCGGAATGCATTAATGCCGATGATCCAGGAACAGTTTATCGTTTTGGCCGGGCAATGGGGGAAAACACTGCTAATTATGCGGATAGCCTGCTTGAGCAAATTCGCAATAAAGATTTAGACGAAGCCGGGAGCAAATTAACTGAAATTATCAACCTTGCAAGAAATGTAAACATCTCGAACTTAACTGAAAGTCGTTCAAATCTGCCAGTTATTGGCCCTTTGTTGGATAAAATCCGCACCCGTGGGAAGAATTTCGCCGCACAGTTTGAATCAACTCGTGAACAAATCGATGCTCTGGTTTCAGAGGTTTCAGTTACACAGAATAGCCTCGGTTCTAATAATATTTCGCTCCAGCAAATGTTTGATGAAGTCGTTAAAGAACACCACTTAACAGGTGTACATATTGCTGCCGGTAAATTAAGGCTGGGAGAATTACAATTAAAAGCAGAAAATCTCAGAGCTAATGTTGGTAACAATCCTGCTAAGTTCCAGGAAGTATCTGATCTGGATACGCTAATTGCTAATTTAGAAAAACGTATTGGCGATTTAGTTGTTTCTCAGCAGTCTGCTATGCAAGTATTGCCAATGGTACGGATTATACAGGCAAATAACCAAAGTCTTATCGACAAGTTTCATAGCGTCAAAGAGGTTACTGTCCCTAATTTCAAGCGTCAGTTTCTGTTAGCCATTTCTCTAAATGGACAGCGTAACGCTGTAAATCTTGCCAATGATATCGATAATGCCAACAATGAGTTACTCCGTAGTAATGCAAAATTACTGCATCGCAATGCAGTAGAAACTATGAAAGCAAACCAACGGCTGGTTATTGATATAAGCACCCTTAAAGAGGTGCAGGATACGCTTATCCAGACGGTTGGCGATGTTGTTAAAATCCAGAGAGAAGGGGCTATTAAGCTCAGGGAAACAGAAAAACAGGTTCTTGCCATGCGTGAGAATTTGCGCACCCGACTGACACAAAAAGGGGTAGATCATGGTGCGTAACCTTAAGAGTAGTGACGATTTTTCCCGTGAACTGTCATTTCTTTTTCACCGGTCTATAAAGATTAGAAATTCAGGTTTCGCGATATTTGGTGCGGGCCTGCTGATAATGATTTTTGGTCTTTGCTTGTGGTTGCTGTCATTACACCTCTCACCTTCAGTTCTGGACTTTGATATTGATGTGCCCTTGTCATTCTTCAATTCATCTGAAGGTGAAGATAAGTTAGTGGTTTCGGATTTTGGCGATGCATTTGGAGGCTTCCTAACTACATATTCTAAGTTGCTATTAGGGATTATGGGGCTATTAGTAGTTTCTTCAACTGCCTTTAAAATTTTAAAGGGGGAGGAAATAGGTGAGATATTCCCGATGCTTCTAATTGCTGGCGCTTTTCTTATCGGCTTGTCAGTTTTTACATCTGCTTTAGGTTCGGAAGAGACTGATGCCACTTCAGCTTCGACTGTAAAGGTTATCAAGAAATATGTAAAACATGAAAAATACGATAAACTTGTCGCATATTTAAATGATAGTAATTGGCCCTCAGGCGAAGAGGTATCTGTAAACTATTTAAAGGCGCAACTACATATAAAACTCGGCAAGCCAGATGTGAAGTTAACACAGAATGTTGTTAGGGCGTATATGTCTGGTGTATTACAGTCAAATATTCCCGTGAAAGTTCGTTATGCATTGGAAAAGACAGCTTTAGATAAATCCGTCTCACCACTTGCGATTCGTTATGAGCAAAAACGTATGTCTAAATCACATACCTTTTCAAAAGCGTCGGTTAATTGTCTTAAAGTAGGTAGTCCCGTCGCATTCGTTGGCGTTTTGTTCGCTCTTCTTGGTATAAAAATCAGGCGGCGAGTCAGATTCTTAGAATCAAATTGAATGAAAGCCCGGTACGCTGGGCTTTTTTATTCAGTAACTTTTATCAAATATGTAGTAATTTACCGGAATCTGCTTCTCCAGCTTGTTAGCTGAAAAGCTTACTCAAGTATAATAATCTACTTCTGATTATGTTTTTTATGGTTTTATTTTTACACAACTTATTAAGGATACATGATGTGTAACTTTACTCCTGTTCAAATTATTGCTGATTATATACTGAGGTTTCTTAAAAATAATACTGATGCCAAGCTTTATGAGGCAATGCAGCGTCTTGAAAAGAAAATTGGTCAGTTTGTCGCTGATGGGGTTGATGAACATCAATTACGCTCTTCATTAAGCAAAGTCTGTCGATCTCGTTCCAGGGCGGCTCTTAAAGAGGAGTGTGAACAACTCATTCCATAAAAAGAACATCATACGGGAAAGTTACTTTAACGGTGAATGGCTCGCTTCTGGCGGTTTAAGTTGACGGCCATTCCTACCATAGCCATCATAAAGTATGATTAGCATTCGAGTGTGGCACTACTAATTTTAATGGGCTACGCATTCAGTCTCCACCTCTCTAACTATAAAGGTTCTTTTCATGTCCAATAGCTTCGATAAGCCGCAAACGCTCCCGGTACATAATTCTGATGCCGAACCCTTTTTTCCGAAAAACCTTGGTCCATTTATCGAGCAGGTATCCGGAAGGGATCTGGCAATGCTCACAGAATCAGAGAAGGAAAAACTTGCGCACCTGATCAGAACTGGGCGTAAATATGGAGTTTCTGTCGCTATCGTTCCTGATACAGATTCTGCTGAGCTTCATGAATTACTGTCTAATGCCGATTCCATTGAAAGGCAGTTTTCCATCTATGAACGCATCCAGACGAAGATTGCGTTCACGCGGTGTCAGGAAGCATAAACAAAGTGAGAAATACAACTACGTGGTATGACGTAGAACATATTGAAATCACCACAGGCGAGCGAGGCGGCAGGATATGGGTGCTGAAGCTCTCCTGTGGCCATACAGTATTTCGCCGAATACCTCCTATACGTCTTCATAACCTCACAGCTTTTTCTCTGCGGGAGCCCCCAGAAAAATGTCGGTGCTCTCTTTGCAATTCAAGTCCATAATAAAGCCTTTTTAAAGGCCACAAACTGCATATCACTGGATAAATCATCCTCTACAGCGTTCATTCTTAAACGCAAAATTTATATTTCATTCATTCTATTTTAAAAGCGTTATAAAAGACGGAATCCTATTTAGTCTGTTTGATGCTTAAATCATCTTCAGTGCCTTTTATCTTTTACCCAGCGACTTTAACATTAACCTGAGCAGAAAACTTGTTTTCAAACTAAGTTCGAAAACTTTCTGCTCAGGTTATTAGCCGGGTAAGCCACTTTGTTATATTTGTTTCATGTTAACAGAGGAGGCGATATGCAAATTGAAAAGGTGATGTCATTACTTGAAGTGCTTTCAAGCTGGCTTGAAGATAACATCAATATGGATTCTGAAATTATCTTTGATAATGACGAAGATAATACCAACTCAGAAATTCTGTATCCTGCTGTAGAAAAGGCTAATGCCGTTTTGCGCAAAATGGCATCTTTATCTTCAGATTCTGTTCATGCAATTCGACAGCGCTTGCAGCTTGCCGTAGAAGGCAAAGCTGAATTGTCCCTCAAGGATGTGGGAGAGCTTCTGCTGGCAACAAAGTATCTGATGTTGTCCACTGAAGAGGGAGAGTAAGCCTGTGACCACTCTCGTATTTGAAATGGCAGATATCAATAAACTGATCGAAGAAATTCGCACCGCAAAAACGTTTTCGGTCACCCCAGATCAGATCTATGACCCGGCATGCTATCCGGGGGGAGCCCTCCTTAACGCTGAGGGACAGACTGAAGAAGAGGCGCGTAAAGCTGGTAGGGTTTTCTTTCCCTCATCCTCAAAAATTGCCAGCACACATCTGGTGCCAAAAGTGCTTCTCGCGCACAGTCATGGTGTATACCTGATCACTAATGCTGAGCTTGAGGGCTCTCCCGCATCCCGCGATACTGTGGCTTACGCCCAGGGGATGAATCCAAAACTGGATGAGGACTGGGATTACGCTTGTGATGCCGCTTTGGGTGGGTCTGATTGTAGCTATACCATTCCCGTTGAGTGGCTGGAGTTAGCGGTAGAGCAGGGTTTTCAGGAGTTTCGACTTCGAATGAGTGAAACCAATATCAAACTTGTCAGCAAATAGTATGTCCTTGCTGTTTCCAGTCAAACATTGTCCGCCAGTCGAGCTGCTGGCGGATTGTTTTATATAAGGCCGGGAAGGTATGTCAGGTTTAAGCAGTTCCGCCCAGAAGCTTACAAGGGCGCAGATTTACGTGTTAAGACGGATGGCATCCGGCACGATCTATGATATCTCTGGCAATTTCAGACGGGCCAGAGAACGGCGTACGTTTATGGGGAATCCTGATGATGTGACGTGCAGGAGCTCTCCGGTCCTGTTCCGGCTGGGCCTCGTGGAGTTATGCCAGCCAGTAAGGCATCTGGAGCCAGGTTTATACTATCGGCTCAAGTTGAGCTCCTCAGGGCATGAAGCTCTTAAGGCGAACGCACACCTCTAACATTTGAGATAGTTCGTTCGCAGCCAGGAAAGTAACTTTCATCTCAAGTGTGACCCTTACTACCTCATTTATGAGTAAAACCCCCCTCTGATATGTCGAAAATGCTCATTTATACGAAAATAGTTTCTCTTCAGGTGTGATGTAATTACTGAGAATTCTCCCTGAATGGAAGGCAACCGATGAAAATGTTTTTTACCCCTTATGTTCGTATCGTTTTCTATTTTTGCGCATTGATTTTTATTGTTTACAGTTTCAGTGATTTTTTCCAGGGCGTCCCTGACAGCACCTTCTTCAGTGCGGTCATCACGCTACTTGTTATCGGAACCATTGTTGCCCGGCATCTGGATCGCAAAAAATCTCTCAAATATACTTCACAGATTTAAGTTTCCACTCAGGCCACTCTCGGGTGGCTTTTATAATTTAATAAGGACCGGTTCATGCATAACCACGAAATTCAGACCATTGCTATATTTAGTGCCCAGTATAAAAACATCGAAGATGCTGAAAATGCAGGTGCTTTATATTCAGTAGATATTGAATATCCGATGACACTAAATGATTTATCGCGGCTTTGCGACTCTATTGCCGAAGCAGTAGGTGTGCCTGGCGGCGTCAAATACCAGTTCGTGTCCCAGCCGGAAGCGCATGAAACCAGCTTCTGATAACCAGTAACCAAACTGCCTAAAAGCAGGTGCAAAGCCATGAAACAAACAAAGTCTTCTATGTCACGTATTGTGCAGCTGTACGACGGGAGCCGATACGGAAACTGCGAGCAGGCTGATAACGAAGGAGAGCTTTTTACGGTGGTGTTGAATAAGCCTTCGCAGATCGATGACATCCGTAAAATCGTAGACACAACCGCCGAAGTACTTGGCAAAGCTTTGCCAGTACTCCTCTTTTAAAGCTTACATCCGTGAAGGATAATTACGGTCTTACTACTTTCAGTTTTTCATTCCAGTGCCGTCCATTTTAATTTATCGATTTTAAGCGGTCGGCGCTATTTCATTGTTTCTTTTCCGACTGTAATTCCTTATATATAGGAATATTTCAAAGAATTTATCTCAGGTTATTTGTGGCGTGGTGCCAGTTGTTATAATGATTCCACATAATCTGGAGAGTCAATCATGATCACATCTCTAATGAATTTCCGCGATTTAACCGGAGAGGCAGTCATCCAGGCGCGGCAATGCGTTATTAATGCTGAGATCGAAGCGGCCCGGGAAAAGGTAATTCATGCTCGTTCGTTATTCAAAGCGGGTATACATAATGTTGTAAACGGTAGTTCTGGCATTAAGGCTGCGGCAGCACATTTTCTGGTGATAAAACGTTTACAGACTGACACTCGGTATCTGGACGCGGTTATCACTGATAACCTTTGCATGTTTTCTCCTGAGGGTTATCTGTATCTGTTTATGCAACAACGTTATTTCCTATAAAACAATGGGTTAGGTAAGTATCTTTCCATTAAAAACATTAAAAAGGTGACTTGATGAAACCATTTGGACTTGCCGGAAAACCCCGGCCCGAACCTTGCGGCTGCTGCTGGTATACCCGTGAGGACTGCCCTTACGTCAGCGCAAAACAGATCTATCGCCGCAGGCAGCGCAAGGCAGAACGCCAGCGTCAGCGCAGCACCATTGTGATGGCCGTTTCTGAATTTCGCTGACCTCTTCTGGAAATATCATTTTTTCTCCAGAAGAATTTTAAAATAAAGGGAAATCTTTTCACGGGTATCTGATGTTTATTGTTTATGGTAAATTGCGCCACATTAATTGTTTGTGGCGCAGTTCGTGATGGCTTAAGGATATAATATGAAAATCAGCCAGCTGGAATCCGGGATGCAGGTTTGGTCTGTAACCCGTACCAAAATGGGAAATACCACCATTTCAACGGTCATTGTCCACCCCGTTGTCATTATTGAAATTCATGATAACCATGTGATTGCTCGCTGGAACGGCAATGCACCACGTCGGTTTGGAGAAACGGCTATCAGGGGCTGGAAGAAGGAGAAGCCACTGCTTGTCCGTGAGCCTTTCGGAAATGTTCGTCTGGCCACCCGGGCTGAAAAAACCGCTATGCAGGAAAAAGAGTAATACCCCCTTTTAGCACCCACAATTTCACCGTCCATCTGCCTTTAACCTTGCCTGTTATTAACGGAATCCTTTCTGACTGGGCGGATCCCACGCATAACCTGAACTGTTGGCTAACCGTCTTACAGCCAAATTCCCTCCTTTATCTGGCAGGAGTGCGTCCGTGAGCTCTGTATGATCTACGTGTTTGTTAAGTAGAGCACATAACAGGAGTGGGGTATGACTGAATTAAATAAAAGCCCGTCCGGTTTTTCCGGAGCTGATGTCAGTAAAGAACAGGCTGCCATAAGGGCACTTGTAGAAAGAGTAGTGACCAACTATCGCAGCCGGACAGCACCTGATCGGGTTCAAAAGGCTTCGGTAGCGTTTAATGGGGGATTAATCCTGACCCTGATGCTGGCCTTGACGCTATTGGGCTACCTTGTGGCGGAATTGCTCAGGGGGTATGTTGCGGATAGTTCACCCTATGTGCCCGGTCTAAGTTATTCGCAATTTTCGATGCTTATGGTCGTTGAGCTGTGTCTATGCTTTCTTGCATGGTTTTTGGTTGTCACAGGGGACTATCCCCGGCCGTGGATATTTCAGGTAGTCCCGATGGAGCAGTACTGGTTCTTTGACGAAGTGGATGACGACGATCTTGCCCGGCTTTCCTGTAACCCTTACATCAAGCGCTGGCTACTTGATGAAATGTCCGGTATTCATCGACTGACCTACACGAGGCTGCATGATCGACTGGAGCGCATCTGTAATATTGCATCCCATCTCGAATACAGCCGTATTCAGGCACATAAGATTTCCCTAATCAACGGAAGCAGTGCCTCCTGATCCTACCATTGCATCCGGAAATTAAACGGGCAGGAACTGCACTGTATGTTCCGACCCAGCAGCTGCCCGTTACCCTTTTCTTTAGTATAAAATGACTTTCGCCGACAACCGGAAGTGAATCATGTCAAATAAATGAAAAATCAGTAATTTATGTAGGCGGGGTGTTTGGCTGATCAGGGCAGGGTGGTATAATAACGCTGGTGCTGGAGGCTTTTGCCCCAGCCAGCGGTAACACTGTTTGACTGTGGTAAAAGCAGAAAGCCCCGAGTAATTTTTCAATTAACCCGAGGCCCCTGTATGCTAGTCACATTCAGAGTAGCCTCTTGCCTGCTTAAATGCAAGGAGAAGAAGGCCATGAAAATGCCGAACCAACCCATTGTTTTGTGCATATTAATAGTTTGTTTAACGCTGTTGATATTCACCTGGCTCACACGAAACTCGCTTTGCGAGTTGCGGATGAAAGACGGAACAAGGGAGGTATCTGCTATCCTGGCCTACGAATCCGGTAAGTAGCTGACAAAGAGGGGGGCAACCCCCTCTTTTCGGGGTGTGGATTAGTATGCCATCGGCACCTTTTGAAAGGGTTTCTCCAGTCGGGGAAACCCTTTTTTCCTCCCGTCTTGTGGCATATAGCCTTTTGTATAAATCAAGAACCAGACCCAAAGAGTCCCACTTCACGCAAACCGTTCAAAAGCCTTAGCGTAATCCAGTCGGGAAAAATTTCACCGGTGCTCGTCCGGGCACGTACCGGAAACAATGGACTTCTCACTGGTCGGTAGCTCATAGAACGTAGCCATTGCGGTCAGTCCTTATTCTGTACCCAGTAGAGTTTTATGGCCGTCTGGCAAATCGTTCAAACATTGTCATTTCTGTTCTCGCTGCATCCGGTCAAATGATACGGTGAATTCAGCTCATGGGCATTCGCATCGCAGTCTACGAAGGCACCAGAAGTTTGAGGATGTTACGCAAAGAACAGTTATCAGGTTTGCTGGTGGGCGTAATGCCTACCTCTACTTTACTTCATAGGGATTCTTCTGCGGGGAAGCAAGAATTGACTCAACGTTGTCCGGTCGTACCAGATTTGTCGCGGAAAGCGCCTTTTTGTGAGGGGGGCCGCAGCGCTAAACCTTTTCCTGGAACGACATGAAGGACAGCAGAGCGTCCGCCCTGGAGGACAGCTCAATACAGTCTCCACGCTGCGGTTCTATCTCTTCGTCAATGGTTTCATTGTACCAAATACGCAGCCGCCATCCCTTCGCAGGGAAAGCGCTCTGCATCGCCAGGACCATCCCCTCCGGCGACAGCAGTTCTCGACAGAGGTAGCAGGCCCCGATCCGGGTTGAATCCCGCAGCCACATTACGGGATACTCTTTAACCAGTTGGTCATACACGCATTCTGCCATATGAAAGTAATTTTCGTCAGCCCTGCAAAAATCACACATTCGATTTCCTTAAATGGTGTTCATCGAGATAATTCAGAAAGTTGATTCGCCAAACTACGGGGCATTTCTTTAATGGCGGAGCTTTACATCACTATTTCTGTCATTTTCAAATCCGCCGGATACAGCAATAATTGCACCGAACAGCGGTTTGAACTGCAATGCATCCGTAGGGTATGCGACAATAATAAGGCTCTTCCCGTACTCTTAAAAATGGAAGAGTTTAAAACCCATACTGCTGGGATGAGCGAAGCACGGTACATTATGCCAGCGTATAAGGGCCGTCATAACTTGTTTTTTTCTAGAACACGGCGAAGTTTTCTTACCTGGGAAGCTGTGGAAAGCGTACCGGTTCGGGGATGGCATGCGCTTGCCTTTTCACCTGGTTTGAGTACATAGGCTAATGCCAGCTCGTTCAGAGCCGCCTCAGCTTTCAACAGGGCCTCAATGGCCGTGTTCAGGTATACAGTTCGGCTCTCATGGTTCATCAGGATTTTCCTCACAAGGGTAAAAATGACAGGCGATACCTGCCGTTTACCCTTTGTCTCCGTTAAGAATGGCATCACGGCAGGCTTCCCAGATTACCTGGGCATTAGCATCACACTCCACGAACCCGCCGCACTGATCGTATATCACCTGGTATACCTCAGGGGGAATCTTCCCAGGCGCAACCGGAGTTGAGCGTTTGCCTTTATGAATCTCATCTGCGGTATCACAGACAGCGTCGAGATGCCGCGACATCCACTCAGATAATTTCAGACCCTCTCGATTTGCCTGTTTTACATAGCGAACCTTTCTGGAAACCGTAGATCGCATCTGAATCTGTGTCACAGCTGGCACATCTTCTTTCATGGCATTCTGTAATGCAGCTTTGGGCTTTTTCATGTTCATGGTTGCTTTAAATTATTCTGGAGTTCGTCTGATATAAATGCTGACGTGATCTGTCAGCGTCGCTTAAATAGTTTATCGCCTTCCGCCAGTTCGCCGTTGAGCTGTTCAATCACGCTCCAGATGAGCCGATCATCCGGCGTTGAGCCTGCACACTCTTTCACGACCGCCACGGGTCTAAATTCTTCAGGGTCTGCCTGCCCGGAGGTGAAGAGCCTGCTCTCAATCCAGTGGGCCCCCTCTGTGCAGCAGTGGCAACTGGTTTCAGGTGGTTCATCCAGACCGTCCACTCCACAGGCTGAGCAGGTGAACAGTTTGCGAGACCCACCAGCCAGTGGCGTATCGCAAGCTGCTGGAAGTGCGCCAGCATTGCGCCAGTACAGCACATGATTTGAATCGTAGCAGTGTCCATGAAGCAGAAGCGAAACGCCGCAACTGCGAGTTTCAATGGCTTTGCCTGTGCCAAGGTATTGCCCGATCTCGTCCCATACGTCCACTAAGGTGTCAGGCAGCGGACGCGTAACAGGGAACTTAGCGCAGTCGTCCGGGGTGCCTTTAATGCAGCAGAGGGCCGAATACGCAAGCTCCTGCATTTCGTAGGAGTACTGACCACATACCACGCGTTCCAGTTTGTCGATTAGTTGTTCTTTATTCATCATACTCAGCCTTATTAAACAAATTCATTACGCCACTGGCACCATCTGGCCGGAGCAGACTGCGGCCCGGTAGTAGAGCCGCAGGGGGTGTCGCTGGACTAACAGGTGCTCAGTGAGTCCCGCACTTCCTCATGACTGGTCATTTTCAGAAGAAGCTTTCCAGGGCAGCGTGGTTCCGCCTGTGAACGGGTGACGTCTTCGTTGATTGCCTGGATATGAGCAGATTCAACGGTCCGACGCTGTACGACATGGTTGCTCAGGTTGAATTCGCACTGGAGCCTTCTGGCATCAGAATCCGCGTTCATTGCAATACGTTCATCAAAGCGGCGGTTCATTCGCAGAGCCTCTTCGTGAGCTGCATCAACAAGGGTGCGTCTGGTGACATAGTCGTTACCAGCAAAAAACGATAGCTGAGCGTGTTCCGAAGAGTAGTCGGAGCTTCCCTTACAACGGGCAATCGCGGCTTCAGAGTGCAGGATTAATGAACTCAACCGTGAACAGACGTCATTGATGGTGCCGGTTTTCAGACAGTCGTGGATAAGTGTCCAGGCGGAAATGCTCAGCGGGCGGCTGGTGATCACATAGGGATTGTAATGATCAACCGTTACGATAGTACGCAGTGAATGAAGCGATTCGGACTGCGTACGTAAGTCACGGCGAACAGTACATGCCACCGAGGCAACATCTTTACATTCTTTGTCGGACATCGAGTCCAGTACGCGGATCTCCACCTCTGCCGCCTTTGAGGCGATATGCGCACTAATCTCACCCTTAAGACGTTTGTAGTCAGCCTTGAAGCTTCCCACGCTGTCAATATCGATCCAGTAACCACAGCTGTAACCAGCATTACCAAACTCGTCATCTTTCTCATAGTTCGGACAGCCGTCATTGCTCCAGCCAGCTTTTTCCAGCAGCTCGTCAATAGCGACCAGCTCAGCCATTGGTGCATGTTCGATAATGAAATAATGGACACGGCCCCAGGCATATGCGCGTGAACGGCCATCAACAGAAGTATCAGAAGTCGTCTGACGGGAAAGTTTCATGAGGTACTCCAGTTCTGCCCGGTACCGCCGGGGCGGTGGTGCGAAAGCCGCACCATGAATGACACTATGATCCTCCTAACTTCTATTGTCAATACAATTGAAGTGGCGTTGTATTTATTCATTATTTGGACCCGGCTCGTACGGAACGACCGTCGGGACTTGCCAATTATTCTGCGGTGAGCAGGGGGAAGGGAACATCCCACCGCTTGTTTCAAGATGTACAGCCAAGGAGGGCGCAGAATGCCTGACAGAATCATCGTGCAGCGGTAGCGAAAGACCTGACAAACGGGAAAAGTATCCTTTTATTCCAAAGCCAACCTCAGCTTTTAATGTCGCCAGTACGTTTCTTAAACATGCCAAATCGGTCTCTTATACGGCCGGATGGGCCCGATGAAAACGATAAAATGAGAAACAGAACCCGACACATCGCTGCTCTCTGGGAAAGCCGGTCAGCAGATGGAGCGCCAGGAACTAAATCCGCTGGTTTTAATAATGATTGAGGAGAACAAGATGAAAGATAACAAGACACGTCCTGTAGACTCGTATGCTCATGCTGATTTCATGGAGTCCGTCTTCAGCAACCTCAGGGCTTTCTGTGATGCGGAATGCCAGCGGCTAACTGCCGGTTATCCCCCAACTGTCAAACCAGAACAGCAAAGCACTGACGGCCAGCTGTCGGCGGCATAAATCATTACCTGCCAGTTCGTTCAAATTTCCGCTTCCTTAAGCCCGGGCCAAAAGCCCGGCTCAATCCAAAAACTGAACGTACCGGTTTACCTCTATATCTCCTCAATCCCCTGCGACTTACAAGAGACCCGCACCGGTTTAGCCATTCCTGTCCTGCCACTCTCTCATCACTGGCCCAGACAACCGGAAAAGTAACTTTTCTCTCCGACTCACCTTCTGAACCAGCTATTTTGCTTAAACGTAAAAACGGCCCACTGTTGTGAAGATTTAAAACGGACGGATCGAGTAGTATTGTCTCAGGAATTTTTTTTAAGAAAAGTTACTTTTTCTTCTGTGCAACCTATTAGAAAAAATGTCGAACCTGGTATTGTTGTGTTGTAGCGCAGTTAAACAACCAACCAAAAGAGAGAACAAAAATGTCCGCAATCGAAACTGAAGTAAAAAACAACAGCAACGAAATCAGCCTTCGTGGTTACCTGGAACGCACTGGTAACGGTGCCCGTAAAGGTAACGGCCTTATCATTGACCCTTCGGTTGTTGTAGAGCAGGAAGGCTTTAACACCCGCACGGCCGGTATGGGCGAGCTCTACTATTCAATGCCTCACGTTGTGGAACACCTGAACAGCCTGGCCGATGCCTACATGGAAGACCCGTTCAGCGTGACGCCTATCGTTGTTCAGATGGTTAATGGCGTACCTGTACTGCGTCAGGGGGCTTGCCGTATCCGTTCCATCGCTATTGCAAACCGCCAGCTGGAAGCAGAAGGGCGTGAACGCATTACTCGTATTCGCTGCGAAGAGTTTCGCGGTAGCGCTTCAAAAGCAGAACTCTTCACCCTGACCGGCAACTCCAACCTGGCGCTGTCTGTCGTAGCTGAAGCGCTTTCAATTAAGCGTCTTGTTGAAGATAAAGAAGAGCCTAAGACCTTTGCGGAACTGGCAAAAAAACGTGGTAAATCAGAGCAGCATCTTCGCCAGATGGTTCGCGTACTGGACCTGCCTTCTGAACTACAGACCATGCTTGTGAGCGATCAGGTGAGCATGTACGTTGCGCTGGACGAGTATATGTACAGCGGTGAGGATGCGGTAGATAACATCAACAAGGCGATCTCCATCTATGGTAAAGCGACGAAAAACACGCTGAAATTCGTCAAAGCTGCCAAGGTAGAAGAGCGCATGGCAGATCCGCAGACTCCGGAAAACTCCGGTGATGAGCAACCGGCAGGTAATGCTACCGTTAACACCCCGGTACCGGATCAACTGAATGATGAAAGCAATACAGAGACGCTGGTTACGCCACCGGTACAGGAACCAGCTCCGGCTCCAAAGGACAGCGCTCCTAAACAGAACCCGGCAGGTAAAGCACCATCCATGTCCAGCGTTCTGAACAAAAAGACCGTGACCGTCATTGCCGACACCGCGATCCCGATTTTTGAACGTATTGCTGAAGAAGCCAAGCTTAAAGAAGGTGAATCTGTCAGCACTGATACTTACACGCTTGTTCTGACCAATGATGAAATGAACGATATCATCAATGCTCATGCTGACCTGAAAGAGTACCTGCGTAAGCATGCTGAGAAGATGAATAAGGGACAGGCATGATTTTCTGACCGACCCCTCCATCCGGACGGGTCGGTAACTTTTTCAGGACAAGGGGAAACAGGGCAATGAAGAAGGCTTTTATCAACGTAGACAAGACTAACCCACTGCCAGTCCTGACGGATTCGGTGACCCGGGTAAGTATTCAGTGCACGGCAAAAGATGAAAACGGGGCAGGGATCGAAGTGAACATCCTCGACCTGATTCAGGATCATGATACGGATGAAGTGAAAGTGCAGTTTGGGAGCTCGCCTGTTCAGGCTCTGGCGATGCTCCGCCGGGTTATGACAGCACTGGAAAAGCAGGCAAATGCAGAACTGCAACAGAATTCCTGCTCGCGTATGCAGTAAACGGTAAAAGCAGAATGTTCCCTACTGGATAAACCCGGTGGACCTCACGGAGAGCAAGTCACCGAATGGTTCACTGTTAAGTGATATACATCCGGATTTATAAGGTTTTGCAGCATCCGAATAGGCAATAAATAGAATTATTTTGATTTATCTCAGCAAGGAAATGGAAAGCTACCAGATTTTAGGATAGCGAAATGCCTGTATCGCTACTCTGCTGAATTAGAAATGATTTTAAACGCAATGCATAATGATAGAATAGCAATGCCTTTAATTATTTGTCACGTCTGAATTATATGTAGACTTACGGAGAGGATATGGTAATTACTTATTCATTATCGGAAACGTTTAATATGTTTTTACGCGAGATTATTGCATCTGGACTTGCAGTTTTTTGCGCATGGTGCGTTTTGTGTCTTTTCTCTGATCAGGAACGAGGTAAAGAGGTTCCTGTTTCTATGAAAAAAATAACTTCAAAGTCAGCTTTCTC
This sequence comes from Citrobacter sp. Cpo069, assembly GCF_030332785.1. Lineage (NCBI taxonomy): Bacteria > Pseudomonadati > Pseudomonadota > Gammaproteobacteria > Enterobacterales > Enterobacteriaceae > Citrobacter > Citrobacter sp. Cpo069. The sequence continues at coordinate 35,622 of NZ_JAOWHD010000058.1, read as the reverse complement.
CTACTTTATCAGTTCTCAAATTGCCGCTTTTATTATCTCCTTGTTGGGTTCAATCTTAAGCACGAAATGGGACAACATCGTCTGGAATGATGAAATAAGACAGTTTTATCTGCATGTAGGATTTGGGCTGGTAGCTTGTGTATTCTGTCTGCTTGTAATCTTGCATGAGAAATTTATCAAAAGAAATTTAAATGTTTATTCTGGTTATTGTGGTTCACTGGCAGTTAGTCTCACAGGAATCTTTGTACTTTGTGCGTTATATCTGACATTTTCATTACCATTTCATTATGAAGAACGTCTACTTAATGATGCATCCTTGGTGGCTTCGGATGGCGTTGAAAATTCAGTCGTTTTTGCAGACGGTCGTTACTGGGTTTTTGAACTGGGCTTACCATATTTCAAACAGTCATTGCTCAAAGAGGTAAGAAGGGGCAGGTACCAGCTAATCTGCACTACAGAAAAAAAACCAACATGCTGGTCTGGCAAAAAACTTCCCGAAAAACCAACCTCTTTGAAAGCTAGTTCATAAAGATTTAAACTGCTCGCTTAAATCCACACTGGTCCAATTTTGAAAATTTATTGTGTTTTTAAAAGAAATTACAGTGTGGGTTATTAGCCAGTAGGTCGGAGTTTTATATAATACCCAAAAACACAGGAGGTATTATGAAAACCAATCTGGCCTATGCATCTAATTGCTCCGATTCTGTCTACTCCTATATTTATCAGGCACTGCAACAACGCTCTGGTGCCGAGAATGAAAGCCTTTATCAGCAGGCCATTTCCAGCTGCTGCACAGATAAACAAAAAAAGAAACTGGCCGGGTATTATGCCGGTCCATGGCAGCTGCTATTCAACGCGTGGTGTAACAATCGCGTCCCTAACACAGCGGTGCTGGCCCTTTTACTCCAGCAGTGCTTATCTCATTTCCAGTGCGAAGAAGTGATCGCAGCCTGGCAGTAACCCTATCAAGCCCCTTCGTATAGCGGAGGGGCAGGAGATATCTCATGTACAGAAACGACAGAAACGTGGATTCCTTCAACCTGGTTAATGCTCTTCAGCCGGTCTTTCGTAACACCGGCTGTGGGATGTTTGAATATGATCGTAAAAAGCAGAATGAAACCGCTGATTCAATCTTACGAGCGTTGGCGTTAAATGCCGATTTCGCGAGGGCCTTAAAACAGTACGTCCGGATTAATTCTGTACGACGGGTTGTTCAGTTCGATGACGGCTCGGTTCGCTATGGTATTCATGCCGAATTTGAAGGGCATAATAAAATTAATTCCTTCCGTATTTTTAAAGATGAAGATACAGACGCATTTGACTCCTATTTTTATTCGGTTTGCGATAATAAAGCTGAGCTGGTGGATTTTAAAATGGACTCTCTCGATATTCAATTGCAGGCAGTTTTTGAAAAGGTGACAGGTATTTTTCTGTCACATTAAATATTCAAATTTTCAATCCTCGGGCTGATAGACAAAAAACGCACTTTAGAATATAGATGAGATGAATATGAAAAACGTAAATATTTTGGATACCGATATTGCGGCCATTAATGCTCTTTCTGGCGTAGAACTGACTGACTTTCTCACTGCCGGGTATCAGGTAAACTGGTTAGGAGAAAGGGAGGTTTCGCTGGTGGGCTTTCCGTGTTTAGCAAGCAACAAGCAGCCGGTAGAAGTTGGTCCCGGCATTTTCATTAATCGCGTGTACAGCAGAGACAGCCAGTCTCTGAGCGGGAAATTGCGCTATGACCTGTCTAATGGTCTGGCAACGAGTGCATTTTCATTTTTCTCCCAGTCAGGCTGGTATGGGGGATTCCGTGTCGTATCTTTCCGTGACAACGGGCCAGCTGCGTTAATCAACATTGGTATTGTCCATGAGAATGTTTTGAATGCATTTTGTGCTGACTTCCCCCGGGCCAATGTGAGCGTAACCCGTTTTCATTGTGGCATGACGCTTGAGCAGATCCGAATGTTCATTTCAGACACTGCTTACGATATGCCGCTTTATAACAACGAGTCTGACTTTCGCAGGCTCGCCAGTTAGCATGGAGGCTGACTTCAGTGCTTACGCCTAAAAGCCGGTGAGCGAGGTGGCGGAACCGGTTGGCTTCGCCCAGTCTTACTTACTTCTCTCAAGGTACTGCGCTGCAAGCGTACGTAAAAAAAGTAAGTAGCTAAATGGCGTGAGCGATTAGTTCTATACGGGAAGAAGTCATAGTATTCTGAAATGATAGTTATCTCATACGAACGATAGTAATGGAGTTTCTTAATGGGCGTTGATATCTGCTGGCGATTTCAAAGGGAAGAAAAGCCTGGTAAATGGATTAATTTATCAAGCAATTATAAAGGGGACCGATCATATCTCCACTTTGCCTGGCTCGGATTTGATGTAGATCGTGAAAGGGCGAGCACATCAGCAGTTTTTATCCACGCATTACGCGGATTACCTGATGATATACCGTCCGAAGATGATGATTTATTCGGTGAACATTCATACTCATGGCTGACTTCGGAAGAAATTTTGTCAGCCATACCACCCGATAACGCCGGAGAGGTGATCCAGGAATTTGTCGAAGAAGTAAAGCGTCTCCACGTGGAGAACGGCAGCGTCCGTTTCGTCTTTGGATTTGAAGGGTAACCCGTAAGAAAGTAGCTATCTTACCCGGCTAGGTCTCCAATCTCTCAGATGCTCAAAGAGGGCCGGGCATGGTGCCCACACATCCCCTACCATTCCGATTTGATATTCGTCTAATACACCCTTTAAAGAAAACAAGCAGACGGCAATGAGACGTCGGATTAGCGTCAGCAAATATGAGACGTCAGTAGTCGATGTTTGTCCTGCGGAACGTGAATCTGTTTACAAGGGGTAAAGCCGTACCATCCATGAGGGCTCAGAGAGCCGGGGTCTCCTCCAGATCACTGGAAGTTATTGACTCTGGCAGGCCTATCCCTATGACTTTTTCCCGGATGGCAAATTAAGAGCGAACAGGGCCAAATTAGTACTCTTTTCTAAACGGAAATACTGAATCACCCTGATATAACTGGTCTCTCACAAGACAGGAGATCATCAATGGAACGTGTAATATTTTCAGTAATCTTTTTTATGATGCTGGGCGTACCTTTTTACCTTCTTTATAAAATTGCCCGGGACATTTTTGGTACCGCCGGTGCTGGTGAGCCTGCACAATTGCCTCAGGGCAAGCAAAGACGCTCAGGAGGCGCTGGTTCGGGTTCGATCTGGCAAGGACACCATCTACAGGGGAGCAGCCATTTGAACCCCCTCGGAGGTGATTGTAATGGTGAAAATAGCATAGCTGGTGGTTGTGATGGTGGCGGTGGAGGAGGTGACGGAGGTGGTGGTGGTGACTGATAGCCTGCAACTTTAACTATCAGGATGAAACCCATGTCCAGCAACCGGAAAAAGAATTCATTTCAACCGAAAAGCCCTGCCTTAAAGTGAAGCGTATTAAACGTGAAGGATGCTGAATTAGAGGGTATCGGTTTTATACTGAAGCGTAACTGGAAGAAGGATCTGAAATTAACTATTACGGAAAAGTAACTTTCTGACTCACCACGTACGCCCCTCGGTTATGCCATACAGTTTGATACGAAAACAGATCAGTAAGTAGATTGCTATACGCCGGAGAGAAGTCTATTTTTCATGCACCGAACCTGTTTGGCCTGCAATGGAAGCAGGTATAATAATCACATACAAAGGAGGGCATTATGAATACATTTTTATACGTGCTTTTGGCCTGGATTGTTGTGCTTTTTATCGCCAACAAACTGCTCGCAAGACGTAAGCCCAATACGGTTAAAATCCTGGTACAGCGCAACGGGAAAGCCGCAGAGGTTGATGCTGTAGTGGTTCAGGGTTCAAAGAGAGCTAACAACAGTTCTGTTGCGGACAGCGACGCGGTAGATAGTTATTTTGAAATGAATCCTTACTCCCGCGAAAACCAGGCGAATGGTTGGGCTATGCTGGCCAGAGACGATGACCAGCTTAAATAATCAGTTGAGTGTGATGTGTAAAGCAGCTTAAAACTCTAAATGGACGAACAGGGGAGGTGACAAAGATGACAACCAATACAACAACGACCACCTACCGCTCAGAAGAAATCGTGCCGTTCAGACGGCCCAAAGGGGATCTGGATAGTCGGTATATGCCTCAGGTGTATGCAATGGTGCGGAACTGGGCAAGTAACCCTGCTCAATATGGTGAGGGTGTACTGGCCTCCTACCGCCAACCGGCAGTAAACCTTGCCTACCAGGTAAAAGGAACTCGTGTTGTTTTAATTCTGGTACCAGTAGAGTGCGAGCCACCTGGAGTGATAATGACGGAAACAGTCCTGTGGCCGTCACTATCACTTGTAGAAGTCTTGCAGACCTTGCAGGAGGCCTGGCAAAATATTCCGGCGTTAAACCCCTGACGACTTCTGTCAATATCACCGGCTAGTGATTTACCTCTCTGCTGGTGGTCAGCCCGCCTAAGTTCAAATTATCTCTTTCTAAATTAGCCCGGATAAAAATCGGTCCCTCTAAAATAGCCTGCCCTGAGTAGGCTACGTCATACAAAGCGTTGGCCAGTCACCAGCTGGCTGGTGGCCATAATGCTCCACAGGATAAACCGTATCAGAACTACGCAAAGAAAAAGCCCCAACAATTTACCGATGGGGCCTTTTGCAGACATTTTACAGCCTTACCAATGATAGAGCGCTAAGGCTTCTGCTTAGTGAACAGACTTGCCCACAGATAATGGATAAAGTTGAGCAGAATGTATGTTACTCGTTGCTCGAATTTCATCGGGGCTTTGTACTTTGTCGTTATGTTATGAATATGAGTAAGGTCCGTATAGAGCCCTGGCGACTTCCTTGTTGACTTCAACACCGAACAGATGTGCTGAACAGACTCCGGTGTGAACAACCGTAGCCCTCGTCGTTGTTTGACTTTATGGATAAAATCGTCCATCCCCATACATAACCATTCCGGCTTGATGCCATCAAACTTACAACGTCCGTTTATGATGACGACATTGATACATTCCAGTTCTCTAGCCTTAAGAGCAGACTGAATAGCCCTGATGTGCCCCTGGTTTTGCTTAAACGGGTTCTGCAACTTGAGGGTTCGGGACTGAGTCCATTTCCGCCAGTGGCTTTCCTCCAGAGTACCGTAGAGCTTGCCTACGTAGTTTTTCTGCTCTATGACGTATATACCATGTGGGGCTACGAGAATGTGATCAACCTGCGTAGTGCTATGAGCCGACAACTGAAAGGTGAGATCACTAAGTAGCCCCTGAGCTTCTTCAGGAAGCCCAGATTCAATTGCCTTTGCAGTCCGCCGTTCCGCTATGGCAGAGGTCATAAATCCCAACAGACACAGCAACACGACGAAAATAAGGATAATGAAAGCTACCCCCGTAATGCTCCACAGCAGATTGAAAGCATCCATGTTACCTCACAGAGGGGTAGCTGGTGGCATTAACAGATTCTACTAAGCGGGTAGTGGTACCGGTAAGGCTCTCAATATTTGAAGACAGGCTCATCAGCATGCCGAGTGCAGAACGGAGATTACGATGAGGCTCATTGTAGTTTTTGAACGTGTCAGTGGAGTACATTTTTGAAAGACGTGTACGGATCTCTACTGACGTAAGATCTCCATCCACCAGGCCGTACTTAACTGCCTGAGGTGTTGGCCATACACGGCCTGAATAGAGAGAAACAGCATCGGCATCATGACGCGAGAGAAGCTTTTTACCCCGTCCAAGTTCAACATCAGTTATAAATTTTTCATGCATCGTGTTCAGGATCTCCTTCTGCATGAACTCCCTCGTTGAATCGGACAATGGGTGGAAGGGGTCAAGAGCATCTTTGAACTCACCGGCCGTAAGGGGCTCATTCTTGACGCCTACTGTGCTCATGATCTCTGACAGATTCCAGTGGTCCATACGCACACCGATAGAACCGATCAGGGCATTACTGTCGGCATAAATTGCATCAGCGGGCGATACCGCGTAATAGCATGCGGATGCGCATATGCCTTTCACACTAACGATGATTGGTTTATATGAGTCTGCGATATCAGAGAAAAAACGACCGGTACCGCTGGAGAGTACTTCGAGGGAGTTTTGCTTCGACCGTGCTTCATCGCCACGTTCTGTGCTCCCGGTTTTGTTACTCTTGTCAGCGGCTACAGATGAAAGAGAGCCACCGGCATCTGATACGCGTTCAATCTGTGGCTGGTGGTTTTTAAGCGCGTTTATCTGGCGGTAAATAATGATGGCGTCAGAGGGACCACCACCACCTGACTCTGCCTCGATAATAACTGCTTTGGCATGGGGATTATTGTAAGCTTTGGCAAGAGCTGTTGCGATCACTGTTCCATCGCCCGTTTCCGAGCCGGTACCCATCTCGCCAGAAATCCGTATTACAGCTATATGGTCTTTCTTCCCTTCAGCGTCCTGCCATTGTTCGTAAAGATTGTAGAAAGAAAACCCTACAGCGGTCATGGCAATTAGCGACATAGCAACTTTTGCCGTGGTATGAATGCGAAACATCTTATAAAAACGGTCAGCGTTATCATTGAGCGATTCTTTGATATTTGTAGGGGACTTCCTTTTTTTACTGCTTAACATCTGACCACCTTTACATGAGTTTTTGAAAGTTAGACCACAAGCGATTCAATGCAATTCCCAGTATCAATAAAGCGACTGGTGGGAAAAGTTGAGCGATATTGTTAAATAGTGACATATTTGGCATGACCAGGTAGACCATCGTTAAAGCACTGATCACCCAAAATGCTCGAAACCAAATACGATAAAACTGAACTGTAACCTTACCAAATACGTACCTCTTCAATTTCCACTGGTACATTCCATCTGCTAGCATGGCAAATAGATAGGGCAGAAAAACGATTAGCCACCCCAGGATTAAGTTCCACCGGAAAATGGACTGATAAAGTAAGAGGGGTATGTTTTTGGCCATAGTGTAATTAATAGAGGTAAATTTTTCAGCAACAATGTTAATACCTCTGGCTGGTTTTTTGGTGTCAGGGATCAGAATAGTATTCAGATAGTCAATTAACTTATAGTCATGTACCAACCAATTTAAAGTCGCTTCACTATTTGCAATGACAGACTTCCAACGGTCATTTGATATGATGGACCGGCTTGCATTAACCTCCTGAGTAATCTGATATTTGAGCTCCTCAGTATTCTGGAAAGCCAAGCTGTAACCAAAATAAATGACCATGCCAAAAAAAAGCATTGTTCTGAGCACTGCTGCCCTGCTTGTATTATCCGCAGCCATTGCTTTCCCTCCATTCACGAAAAAGAGCTAGCCTCTGATCGTGATTGCAATAGTTGTTACGCCACATCGTCGGGATACCCAGGAGCCAGTGGTACTGTTTAGGTATGATTTGGTCGATGAGGCTTAACTCCGCCAGTTCTTTATGCTCTGCGCTTTTCCACTCGATCTGTCCCACATCAGGAACAAATACAGCGGTCCTTGCTTTTGCGGCCTGGCGGGAAAATTCTATAAAGTTGATGCCCCACGGCGTCCAGTATCTGTACTGCTCGTTTAGGCCGATGTTAAACACCGGCAGAGAAAGAGTTGAGTCGGCAAAAGCCGAAATCACATTTTTGCAGACTCTTGGACTATCTATTTTTTCCTGTTCGGTTTTGAGATGAGTCAGCAGTGCACGGTCAATAATGCTGTTAAAGGTGTTTGTATAAAGGCCATTAGGGTCAGGAAGCTGATCTATGGCAGTAATGATTTTAAATTTTAACCGAGAAAGAAAGGGAGAGTCCTCAATAGTAACTATATGACTATGTGTTGTTTCTGGATGAATCTGGGGTTTGATGCGCTGTACTTGTTTAAAAGAGACACTACCTGGCAAATTAATGAATGCGCCCACCGTGCGTGTTAAATCGACGAAATAAGGCAAAAGATAACAACCAAGCATACGGGCATTCTTTTTTACAAGATCACACCGTACGTCATTGTTATCGAAAGAAATACGGAAACTAACGAATTTACGTTCAGGACCTTCGCTGGTGGTCAGTGATTGAATCCATTCATGGCATGATCCTTGTGGTACCGACCAGTAGCTGGTTTCACGGTCCCCAAAGGGATCAGTCGTGATCAACTCTCCCTTTAAAAGGAAAAGCTCAGACAGGGTATTTGCCATGGAGAATAGGGAATCGATATCGTTGCTCTGACAAAATTTTCCCAAATGATGAAACGCGTTTTTTTCTATCATAGTTAGCCGATCTCGAACTTCCTGAGAATCTGCGTACTTTAAACCCAAAGACTGAAAGCGCCTTTTTACGAGCGAGCGACATTTGCTGACTTTTAGTGCAGAGCTTAAAATTTGCTGGCGCGTCAGGACAATTTTTTCATCCATCAATGCAACTTCCTTAGAAATTTATTAAGATTTTTGATATCGAGATTTTGACGCAAAGTAACTTTTCCGGCCTTCTTGAAAAGCATTTCCGACAGAGTTGTGTTTGGCTTCATTTGTTTCTCAGCAACAGCAATAGGGATTTGGCCTACAACCTTCCTGCCATCTTGAAGCCTGGCAACTATGTGAAACATAGGGACCTGACCCAAGAGATCCTTTGGAATACTCTCTTCTAAAGTTGTCTGCTTTCTTTCTGAGATTGAACCTGAGAAGTTATTATGCGGCAAAGATGTTTCTGAACCGGTCGTATAAGTGACCATATTTGTGCTTATCGCACTCTTACCAAAGTTCTCTACAACAAGCGTCTGAGTAGGAGTATCGTTGACTCGCAAGCTTATATAATTGTTGCAGAGCCCCGTAATTCGATTGGCAGTTTCAACACTTGCCGCAGCAATAAAGTCGGAGATGGTTTGGGTGCAAATAAACAGTGCAATTTTCGCTGCACGACCCTGCGCCAGAAGGTTAATCATAGGGTTGTTAATGGCTGAGTGTGCCTCATCAACAAAAATACTTATCCTGGAATTAGCTGACATATCACCATCTTGAGCGTTGTAGCGACTACCGGCACAGGAGGTCAGATCTGACATTATTAATTGAGAAATAGCAGCTGCTGTATCGGGGTTTGAAAGGCCATCAAGCGAAATGTATAGCACCCCGCCAGTGCTGAACATCCCTTCGCTTGTTACAATTTCTCTTGATGATACTGAGTTCGGGTTAGGAGATAAAAGCTCATTTAAAGGTTTTTCAATGAGCATATCGAAAACAGGCATAATACCTGCGGTCATTTTAGCCATATGCTCTGGGTCGGACATTGAGTAATCAATAAGCTGGGAAACAGTATCTAACCAGTCTATTTGTTCGGACCCCTCGTAATTCATGAAATGAGCCGTAAACCATTCAGCGAGACGCTTGAAACGTACCGGCAAGGTATCGTTAGCGACGTACTTAACTTTTTCGGTCCAGACATCGTAACCATAATATCTCGCGTAACATGACTCCATTACCTTGACTGTAAGATTCACAATAGACATGTGGCTTTTCATGTTCTTGTGAATCAGATAAATAGAAGGCTTTTTCTCTATGTAAGAAAGCCCGGAAATCACATTGGAAACGAGAGCCTTGGCATACTGAACGAATGGGTTAACCTCACCGGGAACTGTCACCAAGCTCAAAAGACGAGATGTTAGGTCAGAAACATTAGTATAGGTGTTGCAGACATCAATACAGACCGAAGATGCTGGCTGGCCAGGATGAAATTTATAGAAAGGAAGACCGAGGGTCTTAGCCTCTTCCATTAGAGATTCTCGCCACTCTGCATCGTTCTTTGGATCTATGACAACAACAACATGACCAAGATGAAGCATGCTAATGCTTAGTAAACGCTGTAGCACCGTTTTCCCAGTACCCACGTTTCCGGTTATCAGAGTATGACCAAACCAATTGTCTTCAGTTACAAATATGGGTTCCCTACGTTCCACAGCAAAAATTGCATTGCTGCCGCCCATCTTACGAGCCATTGCGTCAAAATGTCTCTTAATTGGGTTGAAGACGAATGGCAACTCGATCTCACGTTTATCACTGGAGAGGTTAGCTATTTGATATGCCCGATCCGCATGTTCCGGACCCCACTCAAACCCATCACAAAAATAGGACTTTCGCTCGGGTATATCCTTATTTTTATTTTGATAATCCTGAACCAGTTGACGATACTTTCGCTCATTGGAGAAAAAGTTACTTTTGTTAATTACACGCAGTGAATCAAGACTAACGAACATGAAATGTCGCTTGAATACACGCCAATGAGCCATCAAAAATGGCGCTGCTGTTTTGCAACGATAAAGGCACAGCAAAAAAAGCAATATTGAGGTGAACAGAACTATTGGGGCGATGTCCAGTCCGTCTGAAGAAAGTCCCATATAAAGCATAGAAACCGAACAAATCAAAAGTATTGAGGCACTACGATACTCAAGAATAGGCCGATAAAAATTCTCTTGTGCATGGAGGTTAGTCCTCTTCGAATCTGACATTATAGGTTCCCAGCCTCTTTCAGGTTATTGATAATTCGTTCAATGTCCACTTTCGCCCGGTCTGATGCGGCCAGCAAAGTAGGCATGTTAAATGCATGGCATTTTGTATTGATCACAGCACCAGAATTAACGAGGTACTGAGGAAGCTTATTGAAAAGATCTTGAGCCTCTAACTGCGACCCAAATTTTTCCACGCAAGATTGGGTCAGATAGAGAGTATTAGGAGTACTTACCATAAATCTGTTTTTGCGCTTTCTTTTAAACGCCACCTCCATTTTGGACAGAATTTGATGCAGTACTAACGCAATTTCTACAAATTCAAGCTCTGTAACGTCACCTTCGCTTATAAGCGAGAATTCACCATTTTGGTCTGATTCAGTAGATGCAAAGACTTTACTGTTCAGATTGTGACCAGAAACAGGTGATGCTGGTTTTTGTACTTCTGCTTTGTCCGATGATTTATTCCGGTTGCGCTTGGGATTTTGTTTTTCTACCGGTGCTGTTGGGGCGAACAGTCTGGCCAGTGCTGGCGAAAGATGATGCCCCTTAGCGTCTGTGGGCGCATGCTCTCCATTTGATTCTTCAAGTACAGGAGGTAAGGCGGGCTCTTCACTTGCCATCACACTGGTTGCGGCTGCTTCGGTCTGGGAATACACAACTTCAGCTGGTGGTGGGCAGTTACCCTCAGTATCTGGTTCTGAGTTTTCTTGTCCTACAGAAACATCCATAGAGCGTTCATTCGTACCCTGGGGATCAGCGTTCTGTTCTCGGTTAAGTTCTGGTAATTCTGACGGCTCGGAGAGAAGCTTTTCATTATGGACCGAAGAGCTTGTTGCACAACTACCGACTTCTGGCCGAGAAACACTAAGCTGTGAGAAATCGGTATAATCAATGATCTCATGCTCTTCATCTTCTTTCTCAAAAAGATGTTGATAATGTTCATATTCCACAGCCTCAGTTTTCAGCGGACCAGTCGCGGATGCACTATCGGTTCCATGATATTCCACGTCGCCAGAATGTTCTTCGACTGCATTTACACGTGGGGGAGGCAGCTCAAGCGTTTGCTTTGGACGTGGGGCAGAGTTTTCAACAGAAGACTCATCATTAATCACTAATGCCTGATACATAGAAGTATTGAAAAGTGACTTTAAAGTTGTTGGCCTTCTTGGCTCATGATAGGTGAGCTGGAACCCGGCGCAGTTATCGCCGAGCTGGACTAAACGCAGATCGTCAATGTCCCTTACTATCCACATTCCATCGAGAGAGCCTTCTCTGAATGTCAGTTGGAAATAGGGCTCTTCACTGAATGCTTTTTCATCTAATCCCGGCAGCAATGCCATAGTGGTATCTATGTTGAGGTAGGGGACAGCATCAACACACACTATATAGTCATTGGAAAGTGGAGCGCTTAAAAGGAGTTCATGAAGTTGGTTGACCAGGACATGGGATTCCGTGTCCTTTGCCGATTCATCTTCACTTTCTTCTATATCAGGAATGACAGGATCAGCTGCTTCCTCACCCTCAGATTTAACTATCTGCGTGTCATTATCAATTTCATTATCACTTTCGGCTTTCTTCTCAAAATCGTCGGATGAGCCTTCATTTTTCTTAGAATGTATATCAACATCAATAGAGGCAGAGGAGCGGCCTAAATCATTAACCTTAAGAACAGCCGTCTCAACAGTATCAGTAATTTTAGTTATAACGTCCCGACCGGGCACTGGTCTTCTGTATTCAGTAACTGTTTTTTGCTCGTCAATGTAAATAAAGTCTTTATTGGCATTAACGCTAAAAAGACCCGGCACTGAGTCAGGGATTTTATAGGAATCAAAGATTAAACCAATCCACCTTAGCTTAAGAAGGTTATAGAATTCTAGTTTCCCTATCCCATTTCTAAAGATGTTTGATATTTCGTTTTCCGAATAGATACCCGGAATGAAGTAGTGAACGACACGCTCATCATCATAGGGCTCGACGTAACCACGTTGAACTAGGGATTCTACCAATACGGTCTTACCAGCCTCTCCCTGAGGGAAGTTATATTTATGTAATTCGAAATCATTGAGAACAAAATCAAGGAATGCGTTCTCGTTAAGGTATACCTCACCATTTACGATAATGATGTGCATAGGCTTAGCATTGTAATTGTTGATATTGATACTGGTAAAGTTGTGCTTGATGGTACTAATGGCCCTTGCTGCTGCATCATTAGAACGCAGACCCATGATAGGGTCACGTAAAACATTAAGGTCTGTACCAGTAGAATAGAAATCAGCGGTCCTCACGCATTTAGACAAAAAGTCATTCCCATCAGTATAAACGTTTAGGGCGGTGATCATTTTTGAATAAACACGTTCTTTATTTACCCGATCCAAAAATGCAAGACATACCGGGTTTAGGATTCGCTCAAGGAAAACGCTGGACCAGATATTATGTTGATTATGAATACGCTTTCGCCAGTGGATTTCGTATTCAACCACGTCATTTTCACGTGCCCAGTCAAGAAGACTTTGTGAGCTTGGCGTCCAAATGATCGGACTAGCTAAATTCAGGCTTACAATGTCGAGATCGTAAACCTTTCCGGCATCATGGACTAAACCACAGATAAACGCAGCATAGAGATATACTTTTCTACGGACTACTTCTTCATCTTGATATCCGATTGGTCTCAGTTCTGAGTGATGCGCATTTTTTAAAGAGAGTATGGCCACTTCCAGGCTGTGAGAAAGTAACCCACCAATACCATTATGATGATGATTTTCGGAAGCTGGCAAAAGATGTATCCAGCGAACATATTCAACCAAGGGCTTTAAAACTAAATTAGTAAATGTATATGCATCGTCCCTGATGTCGCTATCGCTGATAGCTAACATCATTGAAATTGAGTGCAGCTTTTCCCGATACAGAGACAGGATTGACTGTTCATTAAATGTCTGTATGCCCGTCGGACGAGTTGGATACTCGATGAATTTCAGGACTTCTGGATTTGGATGATCAGGAACAGTGTACTTCTGATCTCCTAGAATCTGCGCAAAAGGAGAGAGGCTTGATATATCCTCAATCATTACAGAGGTTGCATCATTCTCCTGAGATGAGAATATCCCCAAAATCCGTTTAATACATAAATACAGCGCCCTGAAATTCATCATCATACCTTATCGACGTTTGCCTGACAGTTCGGCTGCAATGTATGCCTGCACACTTTTATATTGCATTACTTTGGTGATGAACTCTGCTGGACTGTATGGCCCATCCTTACGGCGAGAAACATTCAGAGTCTTTTTCACATTCTCAACATATAAATTAATACTCTTTATAATGTTGTGAGACATAACCGGATAGTCGCTTACAGCCAGTAAACCCAATGAGTTGTACTCATACATTGTGTTCATGAGCTGGTTCATCTCGAAGATGTACTTGTAAAACCTCATGGTGTTGTGGTTATTGAAGTTGAGTTGTACTGGTTCAAAACTGAAAGGTACAAACTGAGTTGATGACATGAATGAGTCATTCTTGTCGAACTCAATTGACTTAATATAAGCAACAAGATTTTCTTTCATCTTATTGTTTTCTTCATGCAGCTCGTTGAACCAATCCTGAATAGCCTGAACAAGGTCAGGATGTTTAACTGCATCAACCGTTTTAAAGAGAGAGGAAATAGCGATACTCACATCATCAAAACCTCTGATGACTGCTCCATTTCTGGCAGTTAAAAACCGGTTAAAGTCTGGGGTGCCGGGGTTAATAATAACTTTGGCCATACCCTGGTGCTCTGGTCTACGTTGAGTAGAAGTTTGAGCGTTTACGCCTTGCTTTTTATTTGAACCTTTTACCATTACATCTTTTGGTTCAATGTTAATACGCTCATTGTCCGTGATAATTGCGTCGTTCATTGTGCCACCTTAGTTTTTGAGTATTGACGGATTTTTCGTCCAAGTTCGATATATGCTGAATGATAGAGCTCAAGCATTTCTCTGTAAGGCTCCAGCAATGCTTCCGTTTCAGAAATCATTTCGTATTCCCAGCTGGCATGGTTTACAAAACAGTTCTTAGAATATTTTCCACTTTTCATTGGTTGCACCCGTTTTGACATGTGGCTAGGCGCTCTTGTTTTATAAGGGCTGAACTGATGCCAAGTGATCGTTACTTTTCTGGCATTACCAATTAGCTCAACTTTTGGTGCGTAAGAACCCAGGTACTCCCTCTTTGGAACTTTGCTATGTCGGGTAAGGTTAATCTCTTGGTGGTTTCGTTCCTTCCACTTGATCCAGTATTTTGTAATGAGATCTTCAGCCTCAACACGCAAACCTTCAATCTGAGCACGTAAATTTTTACGTGTTAGCTCTATAGAACTTATAAGATTTGAATTACTCATGACGCCTCCTGATGTGAAATTACTATACCGGAGGAAATTTCCGTTTTTTTTCACGAACAGAAGATTTTTGAATGCTCTTTGATGAGGGAATTGAACAGATGTAATGCACTCGCTGTTTCCCCCATTCGGGAGGGGCCTTCAGAAACAGTAACAGCGAGTTTAGCCTCACTTCCATCGCTACCCCCTAAAGTTACTTTTGACAGAATGACCATTGTGGATTATTGCTTTTGATAATGTGCATTGCTCTATTAAAGTTATACATATATCTAGTGCCACTTTTCCAAAAAAAATGACCCTATGGAACTTTGTCCATAGTGACACTTTTATAAAAAGTGACCCTATGACGACATTACATAGGGTCACTTTTCAAACATAAGTGACCCTATGTGAGGCATTCATAGGGTCACTTTTCTTTGTTTAGTGATCCTATGTAAGCATGAGGTTGATGAAAAGTAAAAATGTCAGTTTATGACGGTCAGTGAAAGACGTCGTTATTCTAATCCAACGTTGGGAGGGGCTGGATTTAGGTTTTTTTTTAATCGCTTCACATTTCGTTAGCATGCGCAGGAATTTTTGATAAAATTCTGGTTAGTTTGGTTAAAAAGTGTTACAAGTAAGCGGTGTGGTTGAAGGGATAGATTTAAGGCTTATTCAAGCCTTAAGAAAATACTAAAAGTTACTTTTCACCCTACCGAACACCTAACAAAAAATCCATGTTGAAGATTTGAACAATTGTAATGGCGCAAGGACAATCAGCACATGTCAGAATCTGATAATTTAACTCGTAGCTTACTCGGTAAACTTTTCCGCACTGAGATTTCGCTTATTCGTAGTTACCGTGCATTTTTAATGTTATTGCCTGTGCATGGATCTTCTGCATATCAAACTGGGACTCCTCTTCTCCAGCGTCGCCTATTTGGGAAAGGATTTAGTACAGCCGCTGATTTAGCTTTTGAAGTGGAAACACGTCCAGGTAGTTTTTTGGTTCCGCGTACACTCGGAAAGGAAATTACATGGGAGAGGTTTTTTTCTGCGGTCTTGGACGGTGATTCCAATGTAATTCGTGAATATGATACAAATGATATTGACTATGGTATTTACGATGCCGGTGAAAAAGTGACTTTTCTGAATGGTACAGTGGATATCTATAATCCCAAGAAGATTCATGAGTTGCGTTCTAAATGTGTTGATATACAGAATGACTACTTTATGCAGGTGTTCTTTATCTCAATGCTCGCACCAGAGTTTGTAAGTATTTTCTTTGGTTTAAAACCAACTACAGCTGATGCTATTAAAGACATTGGTTATTCATCGTTAAAAACAATTAACGATGTTGTTCTTTTCCCACGTACAATTGCTTTCTCACAAGGGCATATTGAAGAGAGTGTTTCACTTAAAACGAAAGTTTTTGCCTGGGCTTATGAATTGTCTGCTGACATCCGGTTAGGAAAAGTTAGTGATGATTTGATGGAACTATTACGTTATGACACTATGTTCACCAGTCACCGTCAGGATGTGTTCAACACTTTAACAAATAAAGTTATGTTAAAGGATTATTGATATGGCAAAGGTCGATCAAACAAAAGCTAATGCTCTATTGCGAGCAGCAAGAACTATGTCGCTTGGGGCAAATAAAAATACAATACGAATTTTGTACGGTAATCATGTTGCTGAAAATATCGATTTTGAGCCTGGTGCAAAAACAAAACTCAAAAAAGGTATCCGGGGCTGGAGCAAACGCACAGATAACCGCCGAGCCTTTTCTGCTGTTATTGATGTCGCAGTTAACTATTTTGGTTTTGATCCAATAAATCCGGAAGCGAGTTTTCGGCAAATTGACTTCAACCGAATAATGAGTGTCCTTCATAATCTGGGATACTTTGTATGCGCACCGGAAGTTAATAAAATAATAGAAATCCTTACTTCTATGAAAGAAATTGAAGAACTAGGTGCCTGCGAAAAATGTAAACGCCCATACATTGTGCCAGTGACAAATGATGCTCATTGTCCACGTTGCAGATTATCTTCAACTGCTTCAGCCATAGAGAGGTATTCTCAAGAAGAATTAGATTAAATTTAAAAAAGATATCGCGAAACTTGCCTTGTCTGAATCTAAATATTGACTTAAGTCAAATTCTGTTGTTTGCTTTACAATCAAATATTAGTTACAACTTAAATATCAACTCTTGACAAGTAAAGATATAATTTGATTTTTCTTTATTCAGTTTTTCTTCGTTCCAAAAATGTGCACCTTTTTTTCTGTTGAAAACGTAAAACTACTTAGGTTCTCAAAACCTTCTATGCATGACGACTTCTTAATCGCTTTCAATTAATATATTTTATATTCTTGTCTAAGTTCGCTTCTTTGATCCTTAGCTATTCCTTTTTTGAAATATAGAAACAGCATTACTTGTGATGATTTTTTTCAGCTCTAAATACACCTGTTTTCAAAGCAATATTTGCTTTTAGATATTCGATAAAACCATGTTTTTGTTACACCGGATTTTTGACAACGTGCAAGATGGATGATCTTTCCATCACCGAGACTATCTTCTTAGTCAGCACTCCTTTTCCGTCCTTTTCAACATAAAAACGACCATGCTATACGAGCTCTAACCTTTTTTTTGTATGCCATCATAACCGCATCAGAAAAGGAGAACGGTCTATGACTCGTATTGCATTAGCGCCTTCAAAGATGGTTTTGCTTATGTCTTTGGTAATTACTGGTGCCCACGCCAGCCCTGAGCAACCCCTAATAAAAGATACGCCCTTTGTATCTGGCCAGGCTTATAAGAAGGGTTTCTTCTGGTATGACGATCCTGCTAAAAAAAGCGAAGCTGAAGAAGAAGAGGTTTTGCCACCAACCGGTGCTGCTAGCTCGCCTTCAAAAGAGGAAATGGTAGATTTAAATTCAAAATGGCTAAAAGAGAATATGCCTCGACTGTTAACGCAGGCAATGGATAACCCTACCGCAGAAAATCTATCACGTTATTACACGGCGCAAAGGTTAATGCTGGATATCAGTACGCGTTTTTCTGACAAATCAAAAGATTATTTTCTTAAAAACCCGATGATGTCTGAAAAACGCAGGCAACCAGTGGAAAAGGTGGCACTGGATGCTCACCGCACTGTTGTTGAAAAAAATCAGCAAACGGTAATGAAAGATATCTTTACTAAGTCAGGTTTATTTTTCTTTTTCCAGAGTACTTGCCAGTTTTGCCACGAAGAAAGCCAAATACTTCAATTTATGCAGAACTATTATTCGGTAGATATTCTTCCAATCAGTATGGATGGAAGGCCATTGCATAATGGCCTTTTTCAGGATTTTAACATCCCCAACGCACAAATTATTGATCAATTTAAAATTCGAGAGGTACCTACAATTTTCCTGGTTTCAAAGGATGGGACATCAGCTCAGCGCATTAGTGAAGGCATGATC
Organism: Citrobacter sp. Cpo069; assembly: GCF_030332785.1. Classification (NCBI taxonomy): domain Bacteria; kingdom Pseudomonadati; phylum Pseudomonadota; class Gammaproteobacteria; order Enterobacterales; family Enterobacteriaceae; genus Citrobacter; species Citrobacter sp. Cpo069. The sequence goes on along the minus strand of NZ_JAOWHD010000058.1, from coordinate 17,322 downwards.
TCCGCTGATGAATTAAAGAACACTATTATACTTGCCGCGAAGGGCATGAATCTGATCGATGACGCTTCGTTCCAGTCAACTCTAGATATTAAAAGGCAATATACCATCGGCGATGATGGCGTTATTACCGTTAATAAATCCGAAATGGAATCAGACCCATTCCTACTTCAAAAAATAATGGACCAAAAACTCGAAGGCTATGACATGCCTACGGCCGATCCGGTCAATTATCTCAATGCTGGCGGCAGTTTTGGAGGCACTTATGCGCAGTAATGCCGTTTTCAACTTCAAAAAGTTACTTTTGTCTCTTTCTGTTTGTGCTGCAATTTTAGCCCCGACTGCAAATGCAGACAACGCAATGCGTAACATTTTCAATGGCATGATGACGTCTACCAGCCCGGCCACCTTTTCCACAGCAACCCGTACAGGCATAGTTGGCGGGTCAATGTCTTACCGAACAACAAACGTTAATACCAACCTTGTTTCCATGTCGTTTCCAAAAGCTTCTGTCGGTTGTAACGGTATTGACGTTTTTCTTGGGTCCTTCAGCATGATCAACGGGGACCAGCTTGTGCAGGTGGCCCGTGGTATTGCCCAGGGTGCGGCTATCTATGCTTTTAACGTTGCTGTTTCAGCTATTTGTGCTGACTGTGCTGCAACGATTAATGACATCCAAAACAAACTGCAAGCGCTAAATAAATTTGCGAAAGATTCATGCAATGCAACTTACTCTTTCCTTTCTGAAAACGTGGGTACGCCAAGCCAGTTCGCTAACTCAGTTAGCTCTGGACCAGCCTCAATTCTGGGATCGATTAATGGTCTTATTCCTGATTTTGGCTCATCGATGACAAAGTCACCTGAAGCTGTCACTTCTCAGGTTAAAGCAAAGGATCCCGAAGAGTTCGCTGAAAAATTCAGTGGTAACCTCTTCTATATGTCGTTCATGGATATTGATAAGGGAACGATGAACATCGGAGGGGTAACGGAGTTATCCGGTTATAAACTGGCAGAACAACTTATGTCTCTCGTAGGTACTGTCATTATCAACTGGGATAGCAAAGGCGAAAAAGCGGGAATGGAAGTCCGCCCGTCTACCATGACTGTCACGGATTACATCATGGGGCCACCAGCTGGCGGATCAATTAAAATGCTCAAGTGTTCTCCGGCACCAGATCCATCATCCCCACGAAAGGCTCAGTGCCTTGTCATGTCAGAAGTTAATGACGGTGGTTTTAAGGGATTGAAGGATACCATTTCTGATCTTCTTTTAAACGTACAGAAAAAAATCATCAACGACGTTCGTGTTTCAGATGATGAATTACGCATTATCTCCTATATCGGCATCCCGACCATTATCGACTCTTTGCAAACATTCGAAGCACCGGAAGGGTACGCATACATTCAGGACATCAGCACTATTGCTGCGACGAGCCTCGTAATCAACATGTTGCGCCAGGTTGAGGCCAAAATTTCAACCATGAGCATACCGAGTGAGTCGCTGTCGGGTAAAAGGGATGATCTCAACCGATTAACAGACAATCTCTCAAAACAGGTTAAAGCCGCCTATGAGCTATCGCACAGCCAGGTCGGTACCAGCTCGGACGTCATTTCAACCTGGGATAACCGTCGCCTGCAACGGAAGGCTTTCACTGAAAGTATTCGTGGCACACGTAACTGAGGTCTGACATGGATTACAACATATATACCCTGGGTGATATTGATTTTGTCTGGTCGGCTTTTACCGGTATTGCCCTGATCTTTTCTCAATATACTGGTGTAAAAGAGTTCCTGACCACGGCCGCCGTTGTAGCAGGTGTGAGCCTATTCTATAAAACGTGGCTATGGCTTCAGGCTCCGACCAAAAATGAATTACCGTTTTTCTCCTGGTTTTTGGGGTTGATCCTTTTCATGATGGCAATGGTTCGAGTGGATGTAACTATTGAATCTGTAAAGTCGGGAGAGGTCAGAAACGTCGACGGAATTCCAATTTTTATTGCTGCGATGGCAACCGTCACCACTAACTTAAGCCAGGGTTTGCTGAAGGATTATAAAACAGCGTTTGATCCGCTTTCTCCGGTGGACCTGTCTGCAACAACTCTGGACGATGACATCACCCTCGGTCCGATGATCCGATTCGTGAAGTTTTTGCAATGGGGCGGCGATAGCCAGGGCTACTGTTCCGCATTTCCTGAACCGGCCAGCGGGCTAGGGCCAATGAACGTATGTGCTACCGTTCAGTCTCTTGCATACAACTGCCTGAAGGCTACCCAAAACTCAAGCGCAAATATTGCCGGTAAAGAAACTATTTTTAACGATATTTTCTCAGCTAATCTGGCAGATAGCATGGACCGGATTAATCAGGCGATGAAAGGCGCACTGAAGAATGCCTCTGCCAGTATTGTTGGCGCTAACGGTTCAAAATCTGGTACGTGTGATGAGGTCTGGTCAACTGTGAAACAGGTTACCAGTACAGCTGAAGCTCGCCAGACTATTTCCCTTATAGGACAGACAAACGGCATCCTTACTCCAGACGAAGCAAATGGTGCACCTACCGGCGCAAGCTTTACTGATGTTATGGCGTCAGCAAATGGTATGTACGGTAAGGCTATTGGTTCGTATGACGCCACCCTGAACCTGTTCATTATGAATGAGCTCAGAAATGGCGCAAGCAAATATAAGACCCCACTCGGTCTGGCTTCCGATATGCAGTTGTTTGAGGCTTCTCTGAAGCGAACCAACACAATGGCTTCACAGGGCCAGTTGTGGTTACAACTGTCGGGAGCAGCAATCGCATTCCTTGAAATGTTTGCTTATATGGTTGCTCCATTTGCTTTGCTTATGCTGCTGGCGTTAGGTGGTAATGGTGTTGCCGCTGCGGCGAAATATTTGCAACTTATCCTCTTCGTGAATATGTGGCCGCTTACGGCAGTAATGGTCAACGCGTATGTGAAGAAAGTCGCGACGGCCGACTTGGATACCTGGAGCACCCTCAACAGCCAGAATAATGCCGTCACGTGGATGGGACTCCCAGGGCTTGCGGAAACATACAGTTCATACCTGTCTGTTGCTTCCGCCCTCTATGCTCTGATTCCGGTACTCACATTATTCCTGATGACACAGTCGATTCACCCGATGATGAATGCGGTTAAGGGAGTGACCCCCGATGCGCCGGTGGATACTGGTCATGTAACGCCCAAAGTATGGGATGGCCCTAACAGCGGTAAATCTTCATTTGGTGACGTGACACGAACCGCCTTAACCAGTACCGGTCAGGGATACAGCGATGGCGGCGCAGTTGATTCAAGTAATTTCCGTCTTGGAATGTGGAATGCTGGTTCAAGTATCGCTAACAGCCAGGGACAAGGATCAGCTGTAACCTCATCAGTTATGAGTGCGGCAAGTAATTCATTCCAGGCTGGTTACAGTCAGATGAGCGAAATTGGAAGGTCAGGACAGTCGAGCCAGCAGTTCTCAACCAACCTGCAAACAATGAAGCAGATCTCGGATAAGATTGGTGCCTCTGTAGCAGAAGGTATTGCAACGAAACATGGGGTGAGTGCGTCTCAGATGGCCAGCATTGCTTCAAATGTTATTCTCAACGCTGGGCTTAATGGAGGTGTTGGAACTGGCAATGGAGCCGGGCTGAAAGCGGCTGTAGCAGGGCAATTGAGTAGCGGTGCATCTAAGACCAATACAGGCAGTGACTCGCTTTCAAATGACCTTTCAAAAGCAATCACGAATCAGCTTAGCCAGGATTCTGCGTTAACTGACCAGTTCAGTAAAGCGGCGTCTCAGGTAAGCAGCGATCAGATATCCAATACTAATGCGTTTAAAGAAGCATCGTCGAAAATGAACCAGGCGACACAGACGATGGCGCAAAATATTTCTACATCGGTTTCGACTAACGCAAGCTCCAATAGTGGAATGAGCCTTGATTCTAAACAAAGCATTAACCTGGACAGGTTCTCCGATTCTATTCGCAACAAAAACTTCAGTGATGATGATGTAAGGAATTTTGCTCGTAAGAATGGGCTGGATGAGAATGCGTTTATGGAGAAATTCAACTCCTATAACGATACCTTCAAGGCCAGTAATCAGCTTGGATCGCAGCTTCAACGTACTGACGCGCTTGTGGCTGCAACCCGAGATTTCAGTGAGCAAAAAATTGCGATTGATACCGCCCGGGGAGAGACGGCCGAAAGTAATAAACAGGATCTCCGTGAAACCTCCAGCCTGCTTAAAAGTCTGGTTTCCGACTTCGGTGGTAATGCACAGCAGCTGCTACCTATCACCAATCAGCTCGACAGAATTTCAGGTGACGGGTCAGGAATTAATACTATCACTCAGGCACAGGATAGAACTCCTGACAGCGTAAATACGTCTGGCGTGATGAGTGCGTCACGCGTAGGGGAACTGGGTGGAAGTGTAGATTCGCAGGCTAAACTCGGTCTTTCCTCCAACGCTCAGGACGCGACACAGCATGTCCCTGGAAAAAGTGAAGCTGGCTTTACTCCGTATAACCTTGATAACGCGGGCAAAGGCGATATTCAGGGAATACATAACAACAACGTGGGCCGCACTTATTCTGATGAAGAAAGGAATGTGCTTAATTCTCTCGAAAAGAATGGACCTGTACTGAATAATCAGGGTGTAGAGAAAGTCGTCAATTCGGGTCAGGATGTCAGAAATGCAGAAGGCACATTTAACGATCTGGAAAAGGTTGGAGGTCGGGTGGTTGGTGATGGAATGGATCAACGAGCCACTGCTTTGAACAGTATGTATCAGAGCGGGCAAGTTCGTGGCTTATCTAATAACACTGATAACTACTTTAGTCGTGTTGCCAACAACCCGAACTTAAGCCGGGACGATAAGCGAGCTGAATTGGCACAGCAAGCTGTCTTTACCTATGGTGCCAGCACCATGGCTACCGGTGCCGAAAGAGAGCAGCTCAAAGCGGATACCCAGAAGATCCTTAATGAACTGGGTAACTATAACGTTAACTGGAGTATGAATGACGTTAAGAGCATCCATAGCAGTTTCAACACTCATAACAGAGCTGATGGTTCACTTGAGTCAGTCGTACGGGCAAACCTGGGAGAAGGTGGGTCGGGCGGTGGTCTCGTTGGTAACCGCACTCAGACCGTCACAGATCGCTTGGTTGGGGAAAAGATAGAGGCCAACACTGAGCGGGGCGCGATTTCTGGTGCGCTACTCGGGGGCCAGCAATTTGTTTCGGATACGCTAACCAGCGTTGGGGCGAAACCGGTAAATGAGATGCTTACGGGAGCGGGCATCCTTCAAACCCAGACATCGATAGCAAATGATGCCTCTAACCCTGCAAATATGCCTGATTCTCTCCAGGGTAAAGTCCTTAATCACATGCAGATGTCTGATGGCGTCGCAGCTGTAAGTGACCGGTATCAGAGTATTAGCAGCGACGGCGTTTCGACTTATGCGAATGCAGCGCAGAACTCTGAAAGGGCTATCCGGCAGCAATTGACGGATGACCCACGCTTTGGGCCTCAGAAAGCAGATGAATTCATTCAGTACATGAAGTCAGAGCTGAGCAACACAAATGAGCCTTACCAGTCACGTGTCGATAAAGCGGATCAGTGGCTTAATGAAAATAAAAAATAAGGGAGGTTGAATATAACCTCCTGAAATGACTATCAATAGATTGTAAATTACTGCTAAACAATTAAGGCCGCAAAGTATGTGTTTGCGGCCTTTTTTTCAGAAGTACCGCTCTTGCGGAACATTCAACTGACGGTTTGAATCAGTGAAGACAAAAATCTATCAAACTCTGTATGAGATTCAATAACATAATCAGTAGATGCTTTGTCTCTTATCTGAAAGCAGTCGTCTGCAAAACTATAAGCGAAAAGTGACATGCCATCTTCTCCGATTAACACCTTATCAGTGAGATTTGGGTCAACGTAGATTTCATTGTCTCGTGCTTCAAAGTTGCGTATGTAAATATTTGACCACAATAGATTTTCGTTCTCTGCCTGAACAAGGTTATAAAACGTAAGTCCGTTGTACTCAAAACCATCCATAGCATTAAACACTTGGGCATAATCAAGCCTGGTTTTAATGAGTTTCTGTATATCTATATAGGCGCTCTTTTTGTGATCTGCCCACTCCACTGGAGGCGGATTGCAGATTAAGTCTTTCAAGACTTCCGGGGCTACCGGGCTGGCTAAAGGGTAGTGATCTGCAACCATCAACCTCTTTAAGCTGCTGAGTAGTTGAGTTAAATCTTTCATGAGCGCCTCTTACTTTCCTACCGGGTAGATAACACCGTTCGGCGATGGCCATAGAACTTTGGTGCTTGAATTATACGGTAGATCCTTCGTAATGATGGATTGTGCTTTCGACAGTGCTGAATGGTATGGTGAATTCTGAATAAGTACCAGGTTGTCTATAGCGTTTGTGCCACCATCATCAAGAGGGATCTTGTGGTGAACCTGCCACCCAGAGGGGACCTTGCCTGTTGCAAGTTTCATCAAATCGTTAGGTTCAAACGTAGCCAGGGCATCTGGGTGGTCTGAAAGTGATTTAAGGAAGTTAGGGCGTACAGTATTGTTGAATTGTCCACGGAGAGCTAAATATTCAGCTCTGTCTCGGCGCATGTAGTTCAATTCGCTAACATTCATATCATCGAGCAAAACGTGTGCTTTTTTGTACTTGCCGAGATAACTTGTCAATTCATCCGCAGACCTTGGATTTCGGATAACCAGAAGTGAAGCCGCTGCAACCAGCATACCTGAAGTTGTTTCGTTCAATACCTGGTCATAGCCTTCAACAGCTTCGCCGCCAAGTTGTTCAGCCGTATGTCGAAATCCCTCCACATTTCCATTATAAAGCCCGCCAGCTGCGAGAAGACGACCAGCCGCTTTGGAATTAATGGTTTTTGTTGATTGGGCGTGCTGTGCTGGTGTCGTTGATCGAACGTAATACCCCGGGCGTTTCAACTGACGAGAGATGATATCGCGCAGACGGGTAAAGAGGGACAGGGGCAGGTCATTGCGTAGGTTGCCATTTGATATAACCCCCGGCCCGGCATTGCCGGTTATGTCTTTTCTAAGCAGAACGATCTTACCGTATCTGATGTCGTCAAGCGTATCGCGGTAAGCGAGCCAGGGGCGTTGATGGTGGAACTGGTGATACCGGCTGACAAACTGTGTATATCCCTGCGGTAAATTCCATTCCTGAATAATCCGGTTTGGCAGGGCGGTATCTTCGAGGTCATGTACCGCCGTGGCCGGATGTATGATGTGGGGAATATCCTCAAGGTATATGTCATCCAGTGACTTAGCCTGACAGTGATGCAGCATAATGTCCCTTTCTTGTCGAATTCATATGAGACATTATTGCGTATGGTATAAAACAATCAATCCTAAAGTGGATGGGCGTACGAGATCAGCAGTGACAGGGTAAAAGGAAAGTTACTTTGTTCATCAGCGTCCCATGAGCTGATGGTACCTTGCGTTAAGAGCTGCAAGGTCAGATTCGGTGAGGCCCGTGTAATAATCGGTTTTGTGCAAATGCGGATAACCGGCCGGAAATAATGATTCGTCGTCATCAAGGCAGATAAATGCTTTAACTCGATGTGAAAAGACAAAGTCCTCACACTCGGCAGCCCGCACACCAGTCTGTCCGTGTTTTAAATATACCGAACCGGTTGCACCTATGATTTTGTCTCTATAAGGCACCCGGAACAGAGATTTCAGATAACTTGTATTAGCGCACTCACGCCATGAGCTGGAGATAACAATCACCATGGCAGGGCAGTTATCCAGCAATTTATCTAACAGTGGCATTCGCTCAAAGGTTTCATTTTTACACCTGTGGCAAACCCCATCGAAATCTAAGAAAAGCACGACATGCGAATCAGGGAGAGGGGCCCATAAACCAGCTGTTGTTTCTTCATGAACACATACTTCTTCATGATGAGGGTTTTTCTGGATCAAGAAAGAAGAGAGAATCTTAAATAAATTTCTTGCAGAAGAAGACAATATATTACTCCTGAGTCAGTGTGAAATATTTGTGGTGGTTTACCCAAGCCACTCGATGATCTTCTGTAATATCGGGTTGTATTTATTTAACAACAGGAGTCGGGTTTTGCTCCGGGACATTTTTAGCTATATGGCCATTGTATCGAGGAGGTTGCTGGGTCCATTGATAAAGCTCACCCATCCCGTTACGCTGCTGGATCCGGCGATTGTACTTTACCATGAAGTTAAATATGTACTTTGCACGTACCTTTGGGGTTTTGCTGTTGTAATCTGCAATCCCTTCAAACACATTGCCCTTGCGATCAACAATTTTTCTATAGAGCCACCATGTTCCAACCCAGAAACTTGCGCAAGCATCGTAAGCCAGAACCCGCCACGTTACCGTCGGGAAATGCTTTTTTATTTCAGGTAGATTGGATGAGTTGATCTGCATTGGGCCAATATCATAAGTGCCGTTAGTATTCCTGCTGAAAGTACCAACCTTACCGCCTTCATTGTCAAACAACGTAAAAACCAGTTCAGCATCAATTCCGAAGTAGCGGGCGGCATCCGTAATGCACTGAGTGTAAATCTCATCAGGAACGGGAATAGGTTTCACATCATCTGCTGGTGGTGTAAACACAACGATTTCTCCACTGAATCTACGTTTTATCTATTCTCCCATATATCTATCGACTTTCTTTCGGCTTTACCCGTTGATTTAAGCGTTTAAGCAAAATTCTGGAATTTTGGGGCGTGATAATATTAGTGCTCGATTTAAGGAGCGGAAATGAAAAAAATTATTAAGGCATCGGTATTACTTCTTTCATTAAGTACCGCCTTCACGATGAATGCCGAGCCGGTTAATACAATGGTACTGCCAGATGCAGCCCGGGATAAGCTCAAAGCCATTGGGCTTTCAATCGAGCACGTCGAACCCTCGCCAGTAAAAGATATTTTTACGGTGATTTCCAGGGAGGGGGTAAGTTACGTGAGCAAAGACGGAGATTACATTTTTACCGGAAGCTTATTCCACGTGAAAGGTAAAGATGTGGTAAACACCACTGAGCAGGCCATTTTAATGGGCGTCCGGGAATTCGCATCCAAAACAAAATCCATCGACTACAAATCACCAAACGAAAAATACCGGCTTGCTATCTTTACCGATATAACCTGTGGATACTGCCAAAAACTGCATCATGATCTGAAGTCTTATCTTGATGCCGGTATTTCGATTAAGTTTCTTGCATTCCCACGTGCAGGACTGAACTCGGTAGTAGCCGGGAACATGGCCAAAATCTGGTGTTCAGCAAAGCCAAACGAAGCTCTGGATGCAGCGATGAATCCGGTTTCAACTATCCCGGAAGGACGTCCTGATGAGGCTTGCTTAAACATTATCAAATCGCATTTCCAGGTGGCCTCAACAATCCCGCTGCAAGGTACTCCTACCATGGTGACACTAAGCGGCAAACCGCAGTTATTTACGGGGTGGCTGAGCCCGGAAAACCTGGTGACCCAAATGGGCGCTGCGCAAAAGTAACTTTTCCGACTGTAAGAGGTGTGTATGAAATCTACTTTACTGAGTACGTTAATGCTGGTTGCTGTAGGTGTACAGCCCGTTTTCGCTGCACAATGTCAGTACGGAGCCTGTGGAACGGAAAACGATCCCGGAATCGGATTTCTGATGTCATCGGTACAAATGGATAAAGGTGAACATCTAAAGGAACTCTCTGGTGTTGCGACCACAGGTGACACCATCTCTAAAAAGATGGAAAGCTACCTGGGAAATAAAAAGCTCAAGGTAAACACCGACAGTACCCGCAAGGGGCCGGGTAATACCACCATCAGGCCTACAGATGAGCTCGCCCCAACGAGGCAACTAAAAGTTATCCGGCCCGAACTGGTAAAAAATCCCGATTCGCAGCTCGTGGTAGCTTTCAATGAGCGCCTGGCCTGATTTATTGACTGAGAGCGTCCAGAAGGAAAAAAGATGTCGATACTCAGTAGCTTCGTCATCAGAGCAACGGGGATACCTGACAAAAAGTATCTCCGGGATCCCGTAATAAAACGTTGTTATAAACGTCTGAGTCGTAGGGTGCCTGCTCTAATGACGGGGTGGCTTCTGTGCATTCTGGGTTCAGGGTATGTCAGTATGGCACTGGAACAGCCTGATAGCACTGTATTACTCAGTCTGCTGCTGTTGTATGTTATGTCAGGCATTTTACTGATGCAGTTCCAGTATATGTATTCAGAGCGAAGCATAGGCTACAAGTTCTACCTGGAAGTGCTTATGAATGCAGCTGCCAGTACTCAACATAAAGAACAGTTACAGTATCTGTTCATTAATAAGCCCAATTCCATCACGATGGGCGATCTTTACCGACTTTATGATTTTAATGGGGGAGGGCGATAGCCACGTTAATGTGCGTGTCCAAAAGTCACTTTTGAACATTCTCTTCCCGCCGTCTGCTTTCAGTTCCAGGGGATCACTGCAACATAATTTCCGGAACGCAGCGGCGCATCAAATTTATCAGCAAAGGCGTCGATCATTGCTGAATAAGCAATGCTGTCTGACGGCACAGGTGCATTGCTTTGCATACTCACTTTCAGAACCTGCTTTGCTCCTTTCGCTGACGGGTATACCTCGACATCCAGCTGTCGCATATAGTGCATCTGCGACATCGTCTCAGTGCCTATTACCCCATCGACTGGCTTGTAGTCATAGTCAGTATGCAATTCGCCATGCTTGTCAGTTCTCGTTGTCTTTTTATCTACAACGTAGCCTGTCACCCCAGTAAGAAGCTGCTCGCTATACTGCATGTTCTCCTGTGAGCTGCTGATTCGGAACCTGAGCACATAATCTGGCTGGTGAGTGGAAATAATGACTCCTTTTTTTGCTAATCCATCAGCAAAACGGCCTGAAAACATTCTGGACTGAATACTTTCGTCCGGAGGGACTATCTGAAACCTTTTATTTGTAACAGGACGAGGCATTAGATCGTACGCATCTACCTGGTTTGCGAAATGATATCCGCATCCACTCAAAAGCATTGCGGTTGTGAGTATAAAGCCCTGCCTAATCATCCTTTAATCTCCAAAAAGCATTGTTTCACGAATAATTCCGATTTACCGGGCCAGTATAATCCATCGCAGGTTAATAACTAACAGGCTGAAAAGCATAAAGGTAGCTATGTCTAAAGAATTTTATTTAAAACCGATGGCCACGATTTTAATTTCTGCGGTTATTGCTACCGCTGCCTCGGCGTTAATCACGGCAACTTATTTTAAACCGAAGGTGCTCAGTGAGGAAGAAATTGGCAAAATTGCCGCTACTTACCTGGTAAAAAATCCCCATTATTTAGTGGAAGCAGGTAAGGCGCTGGAAAATCAGAACGTGAGTGCCTCAGTGGAACGAATAATTCCATATGCGCCAGCTCTGCTGGATACCAAGGAGACGCCAAACATCGGCCCTGATGACGCCGACGTCGCGGTAATCGAGTTCTTCGACTATCAGTGTATTTACTGCATGCGGGTTACACCTGTTGTTGAATCGGTAATGAATCAGAGCAAAGATGTAAAATTCTTCTTTAAAGAATTCCCGATTTTTGCCGGTTCAAAACCTGTATCTGCCATGGGGGCCGCTACGGGTCTGCACGTCTATCAGAATTTCGGTGCTGAAGCCTATCGTAAGTACCACAACAACCTGATGGCTGTGGCTCATACCTTCATGACCTCTCAACGCAAATTCGAACTCACTGACTTTAATACTGTGGTGGAAAAGTCAGGGTTTAACAGCACGTTTTCTGACAGGGAAAAAAACCGGTATGAAAACGTGATCTCCGGCAATATGCAGCTGGGCGAAGCGCTCGGGATCACCGGCACACCCGGTTTCATCATTATGAATATGAAAAAGCCGAATGCGGCGACTACCACATTTATCCCCGGGGCTATGGACGCAGCAACTTTGCAGGGCGCAATCGAAAAAGCTCGCGGGGCCTAAAGTTACTTTCACATTTGATGAGTACGGCCATGCCGGTCATGGCCGCTACGCTTTTACAACGAGTAATTCATCCCAGCGGGTCGTATATCTCGGTGATAGCATGGCCTGCTTCATACGAAAATCCTGTTGAATGCCTTCCCCCAGTAAAAACAGAGCTCCGCGCTTTTCTTTATTGAACCGGTCCATAACTTTCATCAGTGCCTGACTGCCAGGCCTGGCCGGGCGAGTATCAAACAGGCTGAGTTGCTCTGTGCCGTCAGTCATAGCGGAGAGCATTACCCCTGCTTTCGCATACGCTATCCCGGGTCTGTAAATGCGGTTCAGGATGGTCATGGCTGCATCAACCAGATCGCGGGTGTCCTGTGTAGCGGTAAGCGGCTCGATACCACAATTGCTGTAGCGGTTTTCACCTTGCGCATAATTGCTACTCTGAATGAAGACTGTGATTTGACGGGTCCACGAGCCATCCTTGCGCAGCTGCTCTGCCGCCCGGGCGGTAAAAAATGAAACTGCCTCATGTAGCTTGCCTATCTCATTAAGGCGCTGACCAAAACTTCTGGAAACGATAATCTGTTGCCTGACAGGAGGAGACTCGTGCAGCCGGAAACATGGTTCGCCATGCAGTTCCCGCCAGGTACGCTCGATTTCAACGCCAAAGCTTTTACGTAAAAAGCGAACGTCGCTATTATAAAAATCACCGGCAGTGATGATCCCGAAAGCCGACAGGCGTTCACTAATCTTTCGACCAATACCCCATATTTCTCTGGTACTGATCAGGCTCAGGAGCTTCCTGATCCTGGCCTGATCAGTCAAAACTACAACCCCGCCTGTAGCTGCCCATCGTTTGCTCGCATAGGTGCATAATTTAGCGAGGGTTTTGGTGCTTGAACAACCCACACCACAGGTAAGGGACAGATTATGAAGAAGTGTACTTCTGATCAACCGGCCGTAATCTTCATAATCTATTATCTTGTTCATGTTTTTCAATAACATGAAATTTTCATCTATGCTATATCGACTCGATTGAGGCGCGAAGCTTTCCAGCGTTTCATGGAAGCGATTTGAGTAGTCTTCATACAAAGTAAAGTTAGAGCTCCGGACTTCGATCCGGTGTTGCTGAATCAAATCCCTGCACTTAAAAATTGGGGTCCCACGCTTAATACCAACGCTTTTAGCCAGTTTATTCATTGCAATGACGGACGAATCGTTATTGCTGGCTATGATGAGCGGCTTTTTTGACAGCTTGGGATCCATCGCACACTCAAATGCCGCATAGGCTCCGTTAATATCAACGTGCATGTACATGGCTGAACTGATTCAGTGCAAAGGTGACGACGCCCCATATCTCAAGGGATTCAGGATTTACACGTATCGGCTTATAGGCTGGATTAGAAGGCATCAAAAGCAGCTCAGGATACGTGTGTAAGATCTTTACCGTAAACTCTCCATCCACCAGCGCAACGACGATAGAGCCGTGTCGTGCTGTTAAAGACCGATCCACAACCAGTATTGCTCCATCATTGATACCGGCATTGATCATACTGAGGCCCGCCGCCCTGACAAAGAAGGTTGAGGGGCGGTTGCGGACTACATATTCATGCAAATTTAATTCATTATCTTCATGCCCGGCGCACGGACTCATCACTCCACAGCTTAGTAAATCACTGAAAAAAGGTGCCATTTCGTAAGGCTTGTTGCTAATGTGCTCAAGGATAACAGACATAGCTACACTCGAATTCTTGTACTGTATGTATAAACAGTATTGCGAGTTGAAGAGAAAAGATCAAATCTCTCCGGTAACGCTATCAAGCCTGACGAAAAATTAAGCTTTATCATAAACATCAAAAACCATCTTTTACCGATAATGGCGAGCTGGCCTACGAAGAAGGTATACAAGCTAGGATGAAAGGATTCTGATGCTCCTCCCACCAAATTTTTTATCTCCTGAAGACCAGGCTGAGTACGATGCTTATATGGCAAGGTTCAGCGAGGTAAATCACTATTATGAGCATTGCACTGTCCCCGTGATTGACTGGTTTTTTAAACAAGCAACCGAGGCGCTGCATCATGGTCTATGGTTACCGGCCTGTACGAGCTTTCTGAATGGGATCGAAACATCACTCAGGGTTACGCTGAAGTTGAAATCAACTGTTAACGTTCAGCAGTCAGTTCCTGTACTGGTGGACTTAGATGGTACGTCAGTAATGAGTAACGCTTTAATGCGAAAGGCTAAGCAGGAAGGGATGCCGATAGAATTACTGTCATTTCCAGCCGAGAAGAATATGTTGGCAAAGATAGACGCTGGCAAAAAACCTGAAGCAGATATCGTCAGGCTTAGAAATAGTCTATGCCATGGCAACATTCTGGAGTTCATTATGAGTGTTAAAGTCGGTTCTCCAGATCCCATACGAATTTTTACTCCTGGTAACTGCTGTGGTTTAGCGCTTTTACTTTCGGCCTTATCGAAGAAATGGACGGTAGGCTTGCATCAATACTGGATCGACAACAATCTGACGTCCTGCTGAAACCTCATAAATCATGCCTACTAAAGTCACGTGCAAAAAAACGTTGTAGCATGATATGTTTAAAGTCAAAACAGTGGGTTCTATGTTTTGACGGCAAACATGATATAACTAATACTTCATAAGTAGATATCAATAGTCATAATGGAGTGAACTATGAAATTAAAAAATATTCTGCTGTGTGCGATGATGTCAGTCGCTTTTGGCTCCTCTGCTAATACTACACATAAAGTTGAAAACGAACCTATCCCAAACATTATTCTTGATGGTAAGGTTGATGATATTTGTAAAGATGCAAGCATCCGAACTGAACTTAATCATGATAAAGCAAAGGAACTGGTAACCACCAACCTGAAGCAGGCATTACCATTAAATACGGTACCGGATAAGTTGGATGAAGTTGCAGAAGCCTTTGTAAACCGCGACAAAGGCGCTTCAGAAACAGCAGACCATTGCCTTGTTAATGTACGTAATAAATACTGGGAAATGTATCCCTCTGAAGATAAGTAGCATTTATTATTAAAGGCTTCACTTAAGAAGCCTTTTTTAACCCTTTGCGAAACCTGCTTTAAAAGCAATGCGCTATTCATATCTAAGAATCTATTTAATTAATGAATAATAGTGGACGGATTCATTTCTAGTGAATGCCGAAGTTGGTGTTTTTTGAGTTATTAGACGGTAAGTGCAATCTGGTATGATTCACCTAACATACGAATCTGGAAGGAAAGGTATATGGGTGACCTGGTCAGCAAAAATAACATTGACCGTTTAGAGCGATTTCATTCTTTGCTGGCGGGTCAGTACTGGACGTCCACTGACAGCATCCCTGAAGAGGGTATTGTGGCAGGGGATACGCTGCTCATTACGTCTTTGCGTTACGTTGAAGATAAGCTGCACACAGTGATTCTACGCGCCCATCCCCGCGTTTACGGTCAGACTGTAGCTATTGTCACTGAAGACAGCAGCGGCAACCGTAGGGAACGTGGCAAAGAAATGCGAGAGCATCGCTTCCTGGTTAAGGATTTTCTGTCCAGTTTTGTATTTGAACCCGACCATAAGGTAATCCGGGATGCTGAACTCAGACAAGCTCAGGAAGAAGTGAATAGCCTACAGGCATCGCTTACAGCCCTCGTGAGCGATGCTCAGGGGCTCCGTGACCTTGCGATTGAGCAATTAGGTACAGATGACCGTGAAAACCCTGTGACGGGCCTTAGCGTTGCGTTAGTGCCCCCACAAGAGCAGCAGGCGGTAACCTCACTGGCGATTGGATCAGTTCAAAATGCTCTGTCCTCTGGTATTTCAGATACCCGCATTGAACAAATCAGAGAAGCGGCCTTAAAAGAAGGGCAGATCAGCACAGCCATCAGCAAAATCATCACACAACGAACGCAGGCAATCGCTAATGCCAGCAAAAGAATGCTGCCCTATTTCGAGGAAGTTGCAGCGGCAAGTCTGGCCACTACAGAAGAAGCCATGGAATATGTGAAGAAAATCCACGATGGCGTTGGCAGTCTGGAACTGTATACCGGCAAAGACGTTGAGGTAGTGAATATCGTGAAGGGTGAATCCGCTCCATCACACCTCCCGCTCCAGGTCGTTCAGGCAAAGCTGATGGTGGATGAAGAGCTGGCCGTATGGTGCGATCTCGATAGCTGGTTCGACTTCTCTGATATGGAAAAATTTCATGAAACTTTACGAACCAGCCCCGGGCTGGTGGAGCAGATTTTTCCGTCCGAACGTTCCATCGGCTTTGTTGAATAAATCGAACTTTTGCTGAGTTGAAGGATCAGATCACGCATCTTCCCGACAACGCAGACCGTTCCGTGGCAAAGCAAAAGTTCAAAATCACCAACTGGCCCACCTACAATAAAGCCCTCATCAACCGTGGCTCCATAACTTTCTGGCTGGATGATGAAGCTATTCAGGCCTGGTATGAGTCAGCAACACCTTCTTCACGAGGCAGACCTCAGCGCTATTCTGACCTTGCCATCACGACTGTGCTGGTCATTAAACGCGTATTCAGGCTGACCCTGCGCGCTGCGCAGGGCTTTATTGATTCCATTTTTTCTCTGATGAACGTTCCGCTACGCTGCCCGGATTACAGCTGTGTCAGCAGGCGGGCAAAGTCGGTTAATGTCAGTTTCAAAACGTCCACCCGGGGTGAAATCGCACACCTGGTAATTGATTCCACCGGGCTGAAGGTCTTCGGTGAAGGCGAGTGGAAAGTCAAAAAGCATGGCCAGGAACGCCGCCGTATCTGGCGTAAGCTGCATCTCGCCGTTGACAGTAAAACACATGAAATCATCTGCGCTGACCTGTCGCTGAACAATGTTACGGACTCAGAGGCCTTCCCCGGGTTAATCCGGCAAACCCACCGGAAAATCAGGTCAGCCGCCGCCGATGGCGCTTACGATACCCGGCTATGTCACGATGAACTGCGGCGTAAGAAAATCAGCGCGCTTATCCCTCCCCGAAAAGGTGCGGGTTACTGGCCCGGTGAATATGCAGACCGTAACCGTGCAGTGGCTAATCAGCGAATGACCGGGAGTAATGCGCGGTGGAAATGGACAACAGATTACAACCGTCGCTCGATAGCGGAAACGGCGATGTACCGGGTAAAACAGCTGTTCGGGGGTTCACTGACGCTGCGTGACTACGATGGTCAGGTTGCGGAGGCTATGGCCCTGGTACGAGCGCTGAACAAAATGACGAAAGCAGGTATGCCTGAAAGCGTGCGTATTGCCTGAAAACACAACCCGCTACGGGGGAGACTTACCCGAAATCTGATTTATTCAACAAAGCC
>NZ_JAOWHD010000057.1:1406-4995 GCF_030332785.1 Citrobacter sp. Cpo069 | reverse complement strand
TGTGAACAGGGCTATAGCGTCTTTGATTTTCGTCTCGTTTGAGGTCACAGCCTTGCTTACAGATTTTTCGAGCTTGCTGAACTCGTCGTTCAGCATTGTCTCTGTAGATTCGGCTCTCTCTTTCAGCTTTTTCTCGAACTCCGCGCCCGTCTGTAAAAGATTGCTCATAAAATGCTCCTTTCAGCCTGATATTCTTCCCGCCGTTCGGGTCTGCAATGCTGATACTGCTTCGCGTCACCCTGACCACTTCAAGCCCCGCCTCTGTGAGCGCCTGAATCACATCCTGACGGCCTTTTATCTCCCCGACATAATAAAGAGCGTCTATCCCGCGTGTGACGCTCTCTGCAAGCGCCTGTTTCGTTTCTGGCAGGTTATCAGGGAGAGTCAGTATCCGGCGGTTCTCCGGGGCGTTGGGATCATGCAGCCCGTAATGGTGATTAACCAGCGTCTGCCAGGCATCAATTCTCGGCCTGTCTGCCCGGTCGTAGTACGGCTGGAGGCGTTTTCCGGTCTGTAGCTCCATGTTCGGAATGACAAAATTCAGCTCAAGCCGTCCCTTGTCCTGATGCTCCACCCACAGGATGCTGTACTGATTCTTTTCGAGACCGGGCATCAGTACACGCTCAAAGCTCGCCATCACCTTTTCACGTCCTCCCGGCGGCAGCTCCTTCTCCGCGAACGACAGAACACCTGACGTGTATTTCTTCGCAAATGGCGTGGCATCGATGAGTTCCCGGACTTCTTCCGGATTACCCTGAAGCACCGTTGCCCCTTCCCGGTTTCGCTCCCTTCCCAGCAGGTAATCAACCGGACCACTGCCACCACCTTTTCCCCTGGCATGAAACTTAACTATCATCCTGCACTCTCTGTTCCCTGACCATCTGCCGTAAGCTGCGCAACTCTCTCTCGATGGCCATCAGTGCGGCCACCACCTGAACCCGGTCACCGGAAGACCACTGCCCGCTGTTCACCTTCCTCGCCGTCTGATTCAGGTTATTCCCGATGGCGGCCAGCTGACGCAGTAACGGCGGTGCCAGTGTCGGCAGCCTCCCGGAGCGGGCAACCGGCTCACCCAGACAGACCCGCCGCATCCATACCGCCAGCTGTTTACCCTCACAGCGTTCAAGTAACCGGGCATGTTCATCATCAGTAACCCGTATTGTGAGCATCCTCTCGCGTTTCATCGGTATCATTACCCCCATGAACAGAAATCCCCCTTACACGGAGGCATCAGTGACCAAACAGGAAAAAACCGCCCTTAACATGGCCCGCTTTATAAGAAGCCAGACATTAACGCTGCTGGAGAAGCTCAACGAACTGGACGCAGATGAACAGGCCGATATTTGTGAATCACTTCACGACCACGCCGACGAGCTTTACCGCAGCTGCCTCGCACGCTTCGGGGATGACGGTGAAAACCTCTGACACATACAGCTCCCGGAGACGGTCACAGCTTGTCTGTGAGCGGATGCCGGGAGCCGACAAGCCCGTCAGGGCGCGTCAGCGGGTTTTAGCGGGTGTCGGGGCGCAGCCATGACCCAGTCACGTAGCGATAGCGGAGTGTATACTGGCTTAACTATGTGGCATCGGTGCGGATTATAAGAAAAGAGCACCATATGCGGTGTGAAATACCGCACAGATGCGTAAGGAGAAAATGCCGCATCAGGCGCTCTTCCGCTTCCTCGCTCACTGACTCGCTACGCTCGGTCGTTCGGCTGCGGCGAGCGGTATCAGCTCACGCAAAGACGGTAATGCAGTTATCCACAGAATCAGGGGATAAGGCCGGAAAGAACATGTGAACAAAAAGGCCGCGCCGCTGGCGTTTTTCCATAGGCTCCGCCCCCCTGACGAGCATCACAAAAATTGATGCTCAAGTCAGAGGTGGCGAAACCCGACAGGACTATAAAGATACCAGGCGTTTCCCCCTGGAAGCTCCCTCGTGCGCTCTCCTGTTCCGACCCTGCCGCTTACCGGATACCTGTCCGCCTTTCTCCCTTCGGGAAGCGTGGCGCTTTCTCATAGCTCACGCTGTTGGTATCTCAGTTCGGTGTAGGTCGTTCGCTCCAAGCTGGGCTGTGTGCACGAACCCCCCGTTCAGCCCGACCGCTGCGCCTTATCCGGTAACTATCGTCTTGAGTCCAACCCGGTAAGACACGCCTTAACGCCACTGGCAGCAGCCACTGGTAACCGGATTAGCAGAGCGAGATTTATCCAGATGCTTACAGAGTTCTTGAAGTGATGGCCTAACTACGGCTACACTGGAAGGACAGTATTTGGTATCTGTGCTCTGCTGAAGCCAGATTACCTCGGTTAGATAATCTGCCAGGATTAGCTAACCTTCGAAAAAACCACCTGCCAGGGTGGTTTTTTCGTTTACAGGTCCAAGATTACGCGCAGAAAAAAAGGATCTCAAGAGATCCTTTTAGTTTTTTAGTCAAAAAGAGCACTAAGCCTATTTCTATAATAATTAACAACATAAGGGAAATCACTATATTTTTCTATTTGTTTTAATATTGACTGTTGAATTTCCTCTTTTTCAGAGTCTGTGTAACTTACATTATTCCACTTTCTTGATAATTCCATTGCTGACTGAAGCATATCTTCAAAGGTTAGCACCCTATTATTATTTTTATATTTGAAATTTTTATTTTCTATCGTCGTTACAACGACCACATTAGCCTCGTACAATATATTTATTGTCTCCTCGCTAAAAGAATCATCTAGTGTAGCTAGATACATTTCTCTAATTCCTGTTCTATTAACCTCTTCAGGTACTTCTTGCCATCGCTCCCTCAGCGTTGTTTTAGCGGAAATCAACATTGTATTTCTTTTGTTAGATGTGTACTGGACTACACCTGGCATAACAAGATCTACAAGTTTACCTATTTGGTTTTTTTGAAAAAATGACTTCCCAATAGCCCCCTGCACATCAACAGGAATTCCTGCCCCCATCATTAATAGCTCAAGAATAGACTCAAACTCTTTTCCTGCCCTGCTACGTCTGGATTGAGTGTTAGACAGTGCCAAATCATATATGTGTGTAGGGTATTCCATCGTAAAATCACGAATGGCATCATAAGGACTCATATCTTTTATTCTTTCTTCATCAATAAGATATGATAACATTCTTGTTGTGAATTCTTTTTCAAATGGTTCAAATTCTTTCCAGCAGTTTTTTCTCATTGCAATTATATATTCACTTGGATTATTCAAAAAATAATCACTATTTTTTTGATCATACCCTAAATCACAAAATGTTTTATAAACCAAAGCAAATGGCGTAATAAAATGCGACTTTCTCTCTTTAGAAATTAGAGTTTTAAATTCACCAGGACTTAATCTTTGCATAAAAAATAACCTTTTTATATCTACTTGAAAGTTTTTTCATGCACGTTCATAATTGGAATCAAAACAGGACAAACTGTCCTAAAACCAACACTTAATTCTGGTAGACATGCATGACTGATAATATCGCAGCAACAATCAAAGAAAAAAGAGAAAGACTTCATATGACTCAAAAAGAGTTTGCAGACGCCCTTGGTCTTTCAAAATATGGAGACAGAACCATAAGAAGATGGGAGCGCGGGGA
>NZ_JAOWHD010000057.1:0-1356 GCF_030332785.1 Citrobacter sp. Cpo069 | reverse complement strand
TGGCAGATATCGCATGATCGATTTATTTGCTGGAATCGGTGGAACCAGACTTGGATTTCATCAAACTAACGCTGTAAATGTTGTTTTTTCCAGCGAATGGGATAAGTTTGCTCAAAAGACATATCATGCAAATTATGGTGATTTCCCTGATGGGGACATAACAAAAATCGATGAAAAAGATATTCCTGATCATGAAATTCTTGTCGGTGGGTTTCCTTGTGTAGCATTCTCTCAAGCAGGGCTCAAAAAAGGATTTAATGATACAAGAGGAACTTTGTTTTTTGATATAGCAAGGATAATAAAGGAAAAAAAACCTCATGCTTTTTTACTTGAAAATGTAAAAAACTTGCTAGGACATGATAAAGGTAGAACTTTTTCAATAATAAAAAACACACTTGAAGAATTGAATTACACTGTGTATTACAATATCTTCGCTGCAAAAGACTTTGGTGTTCCACAAAATAGAGAACGCATATACATTGTAGGCTTTAATAAAGAAAAAGTAAGAAATCATGAACATTTTACTTTTCCAACCCCATTAAAAACAAAAACAAGAGTTGGAGATATTCTTGAAAAGAGCGTAGACAATAAATACACGCTATCAGATGCGCTCTGGAATGGACACCAACGCAGGAAACTTGTAAATGCAGCAGCCGGTAAAGGCTTTGGGTATGGTTTATTTAATGAAAATAGCCCATATACTAATACCATAAGTGCGAGGTACTATAAAGATGGTAGCGAAATATTAATAGAGCAAAAAGGAAGTAACCCAAGAAAAATAACTCCGCGGGAAGCGTCAAGACTTCAAGGGTTTCCTAGTGATTTTATTATTCCTGTATCGGATACACAGGCTTATAAGCAATTTGGGAATTCAGTCGCAGTCCCTGTTATCAATGCAATAGCAGAAAAAATCATATCGACCTTAGATTCATAAACTAAGTCATAAGGACACAATGCGGCCCAGAATCCAATTCCCCCCCATATGGATTTACCATAACGTCGCATTACGCGCACCGCTGAAACGCGTTCGGCGCGATCACGGCAGCAGACAGGTAAAAATGGCAACAAACCACCCGAAAAACTGCCGCGATCGCACCCGGTAAATTTTAACCACATGCATAGCTATGCAGCCATGTGAATCACGCAGGAATTGCCAGCCAGAGACAGCTGAAACGGATTTTTTTCATGCTTTCGGAAGCGAAGAAGACGGGGACCGGAGCGGGAAAACAGAAGTTCAGGGGAATGAGCGCGATCTGGCAATAGAGGCAAAACACAGCAACAAAAGACACACCAGAATCGCGCCCGTATGCGTTTTAACGCGTTCCTGTGTTTTCAGCAAGGTCTGACTGAAGCGCG
>NZ_JAOWHD010000056.1:0-165765 GCF_030332785.1 Citrobacter sp. Cpo069 | reverse complement strand
GGTGATGCTGCCAACTTACTGATTTAGTGTATGATGGTGTTTTTGAGGTGCTCCAGTGGCTTCTGTTTCTATCAGCTGTCCCTCCTGTTCAGCTACTGACGGGGTGGTGCGTAACGGCAAAAGCACTGCCGGACATCAGCGCTATCTCTGCTCTCACTGCCGTAAAACATGGCAACTGCAGTTCACTTACACCGCTTCTCAACCCGGTACGCACCAGAAAATCATTGATATGGCCATGAATGGTGTTGGATGCCGGGCAACCGCCCGCATTATGGGCGTTGGCCTCAACACGATTTTACGTCACTTAAAAAACTCAGGCCGCAGTCGGTAACCTCGCGCATACAGCCGGGCAGTGACGTCATCGTCTGCGCGGAAATGGACGAACAGTGGGGCTATGTCGGGGCTAAATCGCGCCAGCGCTGGCTGTTTTACGCGTATGACAGGCTCCGGAAGACGGTTTGCGCACGTATTCGGTGAACGCACTATGGCGACGCTGGGGCGTCTTATGAGCCTGCTGTCACCCTTTGACGTGGTGATATGGATGACGGATGGCTGGCCGCTGTATGAATCCCGCCTGAAGGGAAAGCTGCACGTAATCAGCAAGCGATATACGCAGCGAATTGAGCGGCATAACCTGAATCTGAGGCAGCACCTGGCACGGCTGGGACGGAAGTCGCTGTCGCTCTCAAAATCGGTGGAGCTGCATGACAAAGTCATCGGGCATTATCTGAACATAAAACACTATCAATAAGTTGGAGTCATTACCCTTCATCTCTACTGAAAACGGAAATATCCAAGGCAAAACATATTCCCCCTTCATTTCTTCTATATTTCTGTACAATTTTCTCAGAAAGTCGCTCGTCGATTCTTCTTCTGTCTTAAAATACTTTCGCATATTCAAAAACATCTTTCTGCATCAGCATTTCGACACATTTAATTATTTCTTCCAGTTCACGCATTACAGATGAGTGATTATACAGTCAGTTTACAAACATCAATGTTTCTGGATATTGTCCCCATAACGAGTTGTATGTTACATAATAATCTTCAGCGGTATCGGGTCCGCCAGAAAGATTATGCCGCACAGCAAGTGGAAAGGGATGTAAATTTCCGCGGTGTAAGATTTTGTGGTAAAACCGTGGCGAAAAGCTATCGCACCTTTAATGTATTCTCCATTCAGAAAATACAGAAGACTAAGTTCATACCAGTAAGGTGAAAATTCAACTACATGCACCATCAGTACATGGACTGCCCCTCATGGTCGCCATGAGCGTAACAATTCCGGTCCTATCAATCAGCGTGCTCCCTGATTATCTTCGGGGTTGTACGCCAGTATTTTATCAATGAGTGCTCTTCCCCTGTGAGGGAAGAGCATGTGTGTGTATGGAGTTCTGTCACCTTCTCAAAGGATTATTAATTTTTGCATAGTCAAAAGGGCTGACACTCTGTTCCCTGTTAGCATCCAGAAAATCAGCCCACCACTGCAACATCAGCTTTCGCTCATCCAGATGTTCCGCTTTATGGATATACGCAGCCCGCACTGTGTTACGTTCCATATGGCTCATCTGACGTTCGACCGCATCCCTGGACCAAAGACCTGACTCAATCAACGAACTACAGGCCATTGCCCGGAAGCCGTGACCACAGACATCGACCTTTGTATCATAGCCCATCAGACGCAGTGCGTTATTTACAGTGTTCTCACTCATGGGTTTCCATGGATTGTGATCGCCGGTGAAAATCAGTTCATGTTCTCCGCTGATAGTGTGGATCTGCTTCAGTATATTCACCGCCTGAGTAGATAGTGGCACAAGATGCTCTGTTCGCATTTTTGAGCCACGATGGGAATACTTGACCCCTTCAATAGGTTTCCGCTCAGGAGGAATGGTCCACATGGCTTTCTTAAAGTCGATCTCAGACCACCTGGCAAAGCGTAGTTCACTGGAACGGATGAAGATAAGCAGAGTGAGTTTAGTTGCCAGTCGGGTGAGAGGTTGTCCTCTGTATCCATCCAGTCGTTCAAGAAGCTCTGAAATGCGATTTAAGGCGAGGGCAGGGCGGTGCTGGCGTTTCACCGTGGTTAACGCGCCAGCCATATCCACGGCAGGGTTATAGGTGATAATGCCTGACTGGGCAGCATAGCGCATGATTGCAGTGATACGCTGCTGAAGGCGCGCTGCAATTTCATAGATCTCTTTGGCTTCGGCAGCCTTTACTGGAACAAGTAAATCGGGAGTCCTGAGGGTGGTAATATCACGTGAGCCAATAAAGGGAAACGCATGAGTTTCGAGGCTTTTCAGTATCTTCTCACTATGTGAGGCTGACCATTTTTTGTTACTCTTATGCCACTGCCTTGCGATGCCTTCAAATGTCTGAGCTGCTTCGGGTACTGACTTTTTGATCCGTTTCTGTTCGCACGGGTCAGTTCCCTCAGCTATCAGCTTCCTCGCCGTATCGCGTTTTTCCCTTGCTTCTGATAACGAGACTTCAGGATAGACACCCAGAGCGAGCGTTTTCTCTTTGCCCAGAAACCGGTAGCGGAGCCGCCAGTAGCGCGAGCCGTTAGGGTGAACGAGTAAAAACATGTTGCCGCTGTCGGCAAGTTTATAAGGTTTTTCATCCGGCTTTGCTGCTCGGATTTTCGCGTCAGTGAGCGCCATTGGCGGGGTCTCCTGATAGTAAAAGGGGTATAAATTTTATCGAATCAGACTATACCCTCAGTTGTACCCTCGCAAGGGACTTGATGCGGGTTGAAGTTGATTGAATTGGGTGGAGTTAAGGAATTGTAGAAGTGTTGATTTTTGCGGGCTCAGAATGCAAAAACGGACCTCCGTGGAGGTCCGTTGATATGAATTTGGTGCCCGGACTCGGAATCGAACCAAGGACACGGGGATTTTCAATCCCCTGCTCTACCGACTGAGCTATCCGGGCAACGGGGCGCATTAAACCGTATTCACGTCTGTCAGTCAATCAAATTTCTGGAAACATTGTTCAACCGCTTAATATTGCGGCAATCTGCATGGTTATGCCTGAAGTTTGCACAAATATTTCCGACAGAGGCGACGAAAACAGATAATGCTCGCTTAGGTCAGCGCACCGCCCATTCGGCACTGGGCAAAGCGCAGGATATCTTCAGCCAGGCGGTGTGCCGTTTCGACATCAGCATGGCTACGATTAACCAGCATGCGGCTCAGGCAGCCTTCCAGCACCAGTTCCATCTGTTTGGCGACCATTGCCGGGTCGTCAACTTCCAGCGTCGTCAGCAGCTCATGGGTGAAGTCATGTGCCGCCTTTTTTTGCTGATCGGCTAACTGATGGATCGGATGCCCGGGATCGGGGTAAAACGTACAGGCGGCGATGAACAGACAGCCGGGATAGCGATTATTGCTCACGCATTCGGACAGCGCAGTGTAGCGCGCCAGTAATTTCTGCTCAGCGCTCAGCGTGTCATCCAGTAAAAGCTGACGCCGCCAGATATCCACCCGCTGGCTGAGGTAACGTAGCGCATCGTACAGAATGGCCTCTTTATCGGGCCAAAAGCGCTGCAGTTCATCCAGAGGATAATCGATGCGTTCGGCCACCATTTCCAGCGTGGTATTGGCTATCCCTTGCACCTCAAGTAATTTCAGGGCTTCTCCCAGGACATCTTCACGTTGCACGGTATTCTCCTCCGTATTTCCTGTTGCAAGTGTCGCTCACGGTTGGCGATCGCGCAAATGTGCGCTGAAGGTCGCGGCATCCATAAAGCCCGTAACCCGAGCTTCCGGGTGCTCTTTCCCCTCGGCATCAAAGAACAAGATAGTCGGCAAACCTAAAACCTGTAGATGTTTCAGGAGTGCGACATCCTGTGCATTGTTTGCTGTCACATCCGCCTGCAATAGCACTGTGTTGCCTAGCGCTTGCTGAACCTGCGGATTACTGAACGTGTATTTTTCAAATTCCTTACAGGCTACACACCAGTCGGCATACAGATCCAGCATGACTGGCCTGCCTTTAGCTTGCGCCAGTGCTTGATTTAACGCATCTATCGATGCCACCGGCGTGAAGTTAAGATGTGCCTGGGTTTGAGCATGTGGCGCGCCGAACGCCCAGTCTTGCAATGGACGCACGCTTACCAGTGCTGCGGCTAACAGGACAATCTGCACGATACGCATCCAGGCGTGCTTTGCCTGTAGGCTGGTGATGAACGCCCAGCCAAAGAACGCGACGCCTAGCAGTGACCATAAGCGAACGCTCCACTCGTCGCCAACGATACGTTCGAGCAAGAAGACGGGAAGCGCCAGAATGACAAAGCCAAAAGCGGTTTTGACATGTTCCATCCATGGGCCACTTTTAGGCAGCAAGCGGTTGCCAAATACGGTAATCAGCATCAGGGGTAATCCCATCCCCAACGCATACAGATACAGTGTGCCGCCTCCCAGCCACATGTTCCCGCTCTGAGCGATATACAGCAAAATCGCGCTTAGCGGGGCCGTTGTGCAAGGAGAACAGATGAGGCCAGCAATCGCCCCCATCGCAAAGACGCTGCCGGGAGATCCGCCTTGCTGGCGGTTACTCATTAGCGTGAGACGCGTTTGCAGTGATGAAGGCAATTGCAGCGTGAACAAGCCAAACATCGACAGAGCCAACAGCGTAAAGATGACGGCAAGACCAATCAGGACGTAGGGATGCTGAAGCGCAGCCTGGAACTGCAAACCGGCGGCTGCAACAACCAAACCCAGCGCGGTATAGGTGAGCGCCATACCTTGAACGTAGATAAACGTCAGCAACAGTGCCCGTCCGGTTGATAAGCGTTGCTTGCCACCCAGTACGATACCGGAAATCAACGGATACATCGGCAATACGCAAGGCGTAAACGCGATACCAATTCCGATCAGCAATGCCCATAGCGCGGAGAAGGGGAGTTGGGCCGTGGGCTGCGGTTTTTCTTGCGGATCTGCAGTGGCTGGGGCTGGTGCAGGGGCCGCCGCGGAACCAGAAGACACTTCACTTAATGGCACCGTTTTTGTTTCTGGTGGATAGCAAAATCCAGCGTCGGCGCAGCCCTGATATGTGACCGTTAATGTTGCGCCAGACTTAGCCTGATTGACCGTGATCGGGACAGTCAGCTGTTTACGGTAAATCTCACTTTTGCCGTAAAACTCATCTTCATGCCAGACGCCTGGCGGCAGTTTTACCTCAGCAATATCGGCCTGAGATGGCGTAATGCTTATCTGTTTGCGATACAGATAGTAGCCATCTTTAACCTGCCATGTGAGGTTCAGATCGTGTTGGTTTTGCTGAAAATCAAAAACAAACGCCCGATCGGCAGGAACAAACTGCGAGCGGCCAGGCGCGTCAAATAATCCGGCAAAGGTAGATGTGCTGCACAGCAGCAGGATCAGCGTAAGGATGCGTTGAGCCATGAGCGGTAATCAAAGTCTCCGTGAGTGACGGGTAAAACCAGAAGTTCAGGTGTTTGATATGGATGATGTGACTTCAGGCAATCGAGAAGGGCTTGCTGGTGTGTGACGGTGGTTTTTAAAATCATCTGGACTTCATATTCCTGTTCCAGTTTGCCTTCCCAATAGTAGAGGGAGGTCGCACCGGGTAGCAGGGTCACGCAAGCAGCCAGCTTTTCCGCCAGCACTTTGGCGGCGAGATCCTGGGCGGTTGCTTCATCCGGGGCGGTACAGAGCACCACAACGGTATCGGGGATGGAAATATCCTGACTCTTTACATCAAGCATAAACACCTCGAAAGAACAGAGTAACCAGCAAAAGAATGGTCACTATACAACGGACGAGGGAAGGATGTTAGTTAAAGCGGGGTGGGGAGGAGGAACTGCAGGGCGCCCAGGCACCCTGCAGGAAAAACTTACAGCATGAAGCTGCCCAGCAAGAAGCCGAAGCAGACAGCCAGAACCACACCCAGAGTACCCGGGATGAAGAACGGATGGTTAAAGACGAATTTACCGATGCGAGTTGTACCGGTGTCATCCATCTGAACTGCCGCAACCAGAGTTGGGTAGGTTGGCAGAATGAACAGGCCAGAAACCGCGGCGAAAGACGCAACAGCAGTCAGTGGGGAAACGTTCAGGGCCAGAGCCATCGGCATCAGTGCTTTAGCGGTTGCAGCCTGAGAGTACAGCAGTGCAGAAGCAAAGAAGAAGATGACAGCCAGCAGCCACGGATGACCCTGAATTACGCTACCTGCAGTATCTTTGATCCAGTCAATGTTGTGAGATACGAAGGTATCACCCAGCCATGCAACACCCAGGATACAAATACAGGCGCTCATACCGGCTTTGAAAGTGCTGGAGTTCAGGATGGAGTCAGTTTCAACGCGGCAGATGATCGTGGTCAGCGTCGCGATGCTCAGCATGATGATCAGGATTGCGTTGGTGGTGTTCATCAGCGGTTTAGCGACCAGACCGAGGCTTGGGCTGTTGACGATCGCATATACGACGACACAAACCACGCCCAGCAGGAACAACCAAACAGAAGTTTTTGCGCCCGCTTTGATTTCAACTTGTCTTTCACCACGCAGTTCAACCAGGCCTTCTTCCAGACGCTTACGATAAATCGGATCGTCAGACAGTTTGGAGTTGAACAGCGCAGTTACCAGGAAGGACATGACCAGAACAGCCAGCAGGGTGGACGGAATGACCACGGACAGCAGGTGAATGTAGCTGATGCCATGACCTTCCATTACGGAAGACATGTAAACCACGGCTGCGGAGATTGGAGACGCCGTAATCGCAATCTGTGCAGAAACCACTGCAGTAGAGAGCGGACGGCAAGGTTTGATCCCTTGTTCTTTCGCAACTTCAGCGATAACTGGCAGCGTTGCCAGAGAGATGTTGCCGGTACCTGCGAAGATAGTCAGGAAATAGGTCACGATAGGTGCAAGGATCGTGATGTATTTCGGGTTTTTACGCAGCAGTTTTTCAGTTTGATGAACCAGATAGTCCAGACCACCTGCAATCTGCATAGCTGAAATGGCAGCGATAACCGCCATGATGATGGAAATAACATCGAACGGGATATTACCGGGTTTTACGCCGATAGCGGCGAGAACCAGAACACCCAGCCCACCTGCAAATCCAATACCGATACCCCCAAGTCTGGCACCTAAAAAGATTGCCAGCAAAACGATGATAAGTTCTAAAACTATCATATTAGCCTTCCTTGTTGTTTAACAAGTTGATATTAAATTGTTGTTTTTAAGTAACTTCGAGTAAGAAAAAAGGCACGTCATCATGACGTGCCTTCTCCGGTACTACCCTACACGATTACTGTTCGCTTTCATCAGTATAACGTTTTGCTTTATAAGCAGGGTGCATCAGGTTCTGTGCAGAGAAGATATCGTCCAGTTCAGACTCGGTCAACAGACCGCGCTCCAGGACAACTTCACGTACGCTCTTACCGGTTTCGGCACAAATTTTACCGACGATGTCGCCGTTGTGGTGACCAATGAACGGGTTGAGGTAAGTAACGATGCCGATGGAGTTGAATACAAACGCTTCACAGACTTCTTTGTTAGCAGTGATACCACTAACGCATTTTTCCAGCAGGTTGTAGCAAGCATTGCTCAGAATGTGAATGGATTCAAACATTGCCTGACCAATGACCGGCTCCATTACGTTCAGCTGCAGCTGACCAGCTTCAGATGCCATGGTTACAGTGATGTCGTTACCGATGACTTTGAAGCACACCTGGTTTACGACTTCCGGAACAACCGGGTTCACTTTAGCTGGCATGATAGAAGAACCAGCTTGCAATTCCGGCAGGTTGATCTCGTTCAGACCCGCACGCGGACCAGAGGAGAGCAAACGCAGGTCGTTACAGATTTTGGACATCTTCACAGCCAGACGTTTCAGTGCGCCGTGCACCATAACGTATGCGCCACAGTCAGAAGTTGCTTCAATCAGATCTTCTGCCGGAACACAGGCGAAGCCGGTGACTTCAGCCAGTTTCTGTACTGCCAGCGGAGAGTACTCTTTCGGTGTGTTCAGACCAGTACCGATTGCTGTCGCGCCGAGGTTAACTTCCAGCAGCAGCTCAGCGGTACGGCTAATGTTTTTCACTTCTTCTTTCAACAGTACGCTAAAAGCATGGAATTCCTGACCGAGGGTCATCGGTACAGCATCCTGCAGCTGGGTACGACCCATTTTCAGGATGTCCTGGAATTCAACAGCTTTTTTCTCGAAGCCTTCGCGCAGCTGGTTCAGTGCATCAACCAGTTTGATGATGGATGCGTATACAGCGATACGGAAGCCAGTTGGGTATGCGTCGTTGGTAGACTGACATTTGTTAACGTGGTCGTTCGGGTTCAGGTACTGATATTCACCTTTCTGGTGACCCATCAGTTCCAGACCGATATTGGCCAGAACTTCGTTGGTGTTCATGTTGACGGAGGTACCCGCACCACCCTGGTAAACGTCTACCGGGAACTGATCCATGCATTTTCCGTTATTCAGGACTTCATCACACGCCGCGATGATGGCATTTGCCACACTCTTAGGAATGGTTTGCAGCTCTTTGTTGGCCATAGCCGCTGCCTTTTTAACCATTACCATACCGCGAACAAATTCAGGAATATCGCTGATTTTGTTGTTGCTAATGTAGAAGTTTTCAATCGCTCTCAGAGTGTGGACACCGTAGTAGGCGTCCGCTGGAACTTCCCTGGTACCCAACAAGTCTTCTTCGATACGAATGTTGTTTAACATGTGAACCTTCTTTTTCAAGCTGCCAATGATTTGACTAAACACACAGGATATATGTGATTTCGATTGTTTCTCGACCGACGATTATCCCCTGCATCGGTCTGATACCCGAGATCATATGCTGGTTCAGGATTTCTACCGTAATCTGGATCACTTAAAGCGTGGAATTTACCCCTTATTTATTATTCTGTGAAATGGATCACCCCTTTGTGATTAACCCCAAATATTAGTGTACAAGCCACTTGAAATTTTGCTAACCACCACAATATCAAATCGATGCGATTAACATAATTTTTCGAACAGAAGTTGAACAAAACGGCTGTTATTAACAGGAGATCCCTTTGCGCTGGATACCATTACTTGCCATTTTTCTCTATGTTTACATAGAGATATCTATTTTTATTCAGGTTGCCCATGTGATGGGCGTCCTGATGACGCTGATTTTGGTTATTTTTACATCGGTTATCGGTATGTCTCTGGTTCGTAATCAGGGATTTAAGAACTTTTTACTGATGCAACAGAAAATGGCGGCAGGTGAAAGTCCGGCTGCAGAAATGATCAAAAGCGTATCGCTGATTATTGCCGGTCTGCTGTTGGTGCTGCCCGGATTTTTCACCGATTTCCTCGGTCTTCTTCTTTTATTACCCCCGGTGCAAAAACATCTGACGATGAAACTGCTGCCACATTTGCGTTTTTCGCGTATGCCTGGCGGTGGTTTTAGCGCCGGAACGGGTAGCGGTGAGACTTTTGATGGTGAATTTCAGCGCAAGGATGACAAGCGCGACAGCATCGAACATAAAGACGATCGTCGGGATTAAGCATCAGTTTGTAGGCCGGATAAGCGTTAGCGTCATCCGGCAAAAGTGTTTATAGGCCGGATGATGGCGTCAACGTTGCCTTATCCGGCCTGCGGGGTAAAAACAGCCACAGTCCTGCCAGCATAATCAACGCGTACAGACTCTTCCAGCCGACCATCGCCAGTAGCAGTAGGCACAGCAGACCGCCAATGATCGCCAGTGCGCGATAATGCCCTTTCAGTAATCGACACCCCGCCAACATGCACAGCAAATAAATCATAATAAAGATGCCGTTGGCGTAGACGATTAACGCATCGAGATTGATTTGCAGCATATAGATGCACAGAGTACTGATTACGCAGCAGCCCAATACGGCGTTTAGCGCATTGCGCGGAAGGTGTCGGGGGGACAGACGAGCCAGATAACTCTCCGGCTTATACTGCGCTTGCGACCAGACCAGCCGGGCGAAGCTTTGTATATAAATGTTGAGGCTGGCAAAACAGGCTAGATAACCAATGATGCAGGCGACCCACAGAGCTTGTACGCCAAACAGTTGCACGACGATCTCTGGCAGCGACGCTGCGGCCGCCATTTGCTCGCCGTAGGCACCAAAATGGAGAACGACAACGGTGCATGCCCAATAAACAGACCCTGCCAGCAGCAGGCCGATCATCAGTGCGCGTGGGAAGTCTCGCTCCGGATTTTTGAATTCAGACGCCAGGTGAGCAAACGCTTCAAGGCCGACAAAGCACCAGAACATGACCGACAACGCGGCGAACAGGCCGGGAAGCTCAATATCGGTAATCGCAGGGAAGGGGATTTCGCCAAGTGTCAGATCGCCCGCCCACCAGATAGCAACAATCAGGGCAACAATCAGTCCTGCAATGACCGTTTGTAGATTCGCGCTGGAGCTTGCGCCGCGAGAGCCGATGTACCAAACCAATGCCAGCGTACCGAGCTCAGCCAGCAAAAGCTGCTCGTCATGCCAGCCAAACATCGCCTGACCGAATCCGGCGGCGATATGCAATGCCGCAGGCAAACCGACAGGAATGACCGACAAAAATAGCCATCCGGTGACGCGCTCCAGGCGTGAACCAAAGGCCATGCCGACAAAATGCGCCACACCGCCTGCGCTGGGAAAATGACGACCCAGTACGGCGAAGACAATCGCTACGGGAAAGACCAAAACAATCAGCACCGGCCATGCCCACAGGCTGTTGTTGCCCGCAACCAGTGCGGCCAGCGCGGGGACGGCAAAAACGCCTGTACCTAACAATGATGTCGACAACAGGCCAACGCCCTGAGCCAGTCCCAGCTCTTGTTTCAGTCCGCTCATAAGTTGTTATCCGGTTATGCCCATTGACCGGGCTACAGCGCAGATTTTTGATGGTATCACAATCAGATTTGCTTATGACGACGTGACTGAAATCGTTATGAAATGTGAGGTGCGTCGGCGTTTTGACGGGATTTTCTGCTGATAAAAAATTTTTTTCGCTTGCCCCCTTGAAGGCACAAAACCCCATCCCCATCTCTCTGGTCACTAGCCGGGAAACCGTTTACGGGCCGGCGTCACCCATAACTGATAAAGACTTTCTCAAAGGAGAGCTATCAATGAGTATTCGTCCGTTACATGATCGTGTGATCGTCAAACGTAAAGAAGTTGAATCCAAATCTGCTGGCGGCATCGTACTGACTGGTTCTGCAGCAGGTAAATCAACTCGTGGCGAAATCATCGCTGTCGGTAAGGGTCGCATCCTGGACAACGGTACCGTACAGCCGCTGGACGTGAAAGTCGGCGATATCGTTATTTTCAACGATGGCTACGGTGTTAAATCTGAGAAGATCGACAATGAAGAAGTGTTGATCATGTCTGAAAGCGACATCCTGGCGATTGTTGAAGCCTAATCCGCGAACGACACTGAACATACGAATTTAAGGGAAAG
Source organism: Citrobacter sp. Cpo069 (assembly GCF_030332785.1). NCBI lineage: Bacteria > Pseudomonadati > Pseudomonadota > Gammaproteobacteria > Enterobacterales > Enterobacteriaceae > Citrobacter > Citrobacter sp. Cpo069. The sequence continues at coordinate 154,318 of NZ_JAOWHD010000056.1, read as the reverse complement.
AGAAAATGGCAGCTAAAGACGTAAAATTCGGTAACGACGCTCGTGTGAAAATGCTGCGCGGCGTAAACGTACTGGCAGATGCAGTGAAAGTTACCCTCGGTCCAAAAGGCCGTAACGTAGTTCTGGATAAATCTTTCGGTGCACCGACCATCACTAAAGATGGTGTTTCCGTAGCACGTGAAATCGAACTGGAAGACAAGTTCGAAAACATGGGTGCGCAGATGGTGAAAGAAGTTGCCTCTAAAGCGAACGACGCTGCAGGTGACGGTACCACCACCGCAACCGTACTGGCTCAGTCCATCATCACTGAAGGTCTGAAAGCCGTTGCTGCGGGCATGAACCCGATGGATCTGAAACGTGGTATCGACAAAGCTGTCGCTGCTGCTGTTGAAGAACTGAAAGCACTGTCCGTACCGTGCTCCGACTCTAAAGCTATTGCTCAGGTTGGTACCATCTCCGCTAACTCCGACGAAACCGTAGGTAAACTGATCGCTGAAGCGATGGACAAAGTCGGTAAAGAAGGCGTGATCACCGTTGAAGACGGTACCGGTCTGCAGGACGAACTGGACGTGGTTGAAGGTATGCAGTTCGACCGTGGCTACCTGTCTCCTTACTTCATCAACAAGCCGGAAACTGGCGCAGTAGAACTGGAAAGCCCGTTCATCCTGCTGGCTGACAAGAAAATCTCCAACATCCGCGAAATGCTGCCGGTTCTGGAAGCTGTAGCGAAAGCAGGCAAACCGCTGCTGATCATCGCTGAAGATGTTGAAGGCGAAGCGCTGGCAACTCTGGTTGTTAACACCATGCGCGGTATCGTGAAAGTCGCTGCGGTTAAAGCACCTGGCTTCGGCGATCGTCGTAAAGCAATGCTGCAGGATATCGCTACCCTGACCGGTGGTACCGTTATCTCTGAAGAGATCGGTATGGAGCTGGAAAAAGCAACTCTGGAAGATCTGGGTCAGGCGAAACGCGTTGTTATCAACAAAGATACCACCACCATCATCGATGGCGTGGGCGACGAAGCTGCAATCCAGGGTCGCGTGACTCAGATTCGTCAGCAGATCGAAGAAGCAACTTCTGACTATGACCGTGAAAAACTGCAGGAGCGCGTAGCGAAACTGGCAGGCGGCGTTGCGGTTATCAAAGTTGGTGCTGCGACTGAAGTTGAAATGAAAGAGAAGAAAGCCCGCGTTGAAGATGCCCTGCACGCTACCCGTGCTGCTGTAGAAGAAGGCGTGGTTGCTGGTGGTGGTGTTGCGCTGATTCGCGTAGCGTCTAAAATTGCCGGCCTGAAAGGTCAGAACGAAGACCAGAACGTAGGTATCAAAGTTGCGCTGCGCGCAATGGAATCCCCACTGCGTCAAATCGTACTGAACTGCGGCGAAGAGCCGTCTGTAGTGGCTAACACCGTGAAAGCTGGTGACGGTAACTACGGTTACAACGCTGCAACTGAAGAATACGGCAACATGATCGACATGGGTATCCTGGATCCAACCAAAGTAACTCGTTCTGCTCTGCAGTACGCGGCTTCTGTTGCGGGTCTGATGATCACCACCGAGTGCATGGTTACCGACCTGCCGAAAGGCGATGCGCCTGACTTAGGTGCTGCCGGTATGGGTGGCATGGGTGGAATGGGCGGCATGATGTAATTTAATCTTCATACTTCAAGCCGCAGGTTCGTTGGCCGCGTTCGTTCACCCCAGTCACTTACTCATGTAAGCTCCTTGGGATTCATGAACTTGCCGCCTGCCTGCAACTTGAATTATTTGATTAAATACGCATCTCGCGAAAAATGAGAAACCCTCGGGCAGAAATGTCTGGGGGTTTTTCTTTTGGTCATCTTTTTAGTATATGATTCAGCTACGGACATAACGTCCAACTAATTGATTATGGGGAATGACATGCACGTGAAATATTTAGCAGGGATCGTTGGTGCCGCGCTACTGATGGCGGGTTGTAGCTCCAGCAACGAACTGAGTTCTGCCGGGCAAAGCGTACGTTTTGTTGAAGACAAGCCTGGCGCAGAGTGCCAACTGATAGGCACCGCAACCGGTAAGCAAAGCAACTGGCTTTCAGGCCAGCACGGCGAAGAGGGCGGCTCAATGCGTGGCGCAGCAAACGATCTGCGTAATCAGGCTGCGGCAATGGGCGGTAACGTGATTTATGGCGTCAGCAGCCCATCGCAGGGAATGCTGTCCAGCTTTGTTCCTACCGCCAGCGAGATGATTGGACAGGTTTATAAGTGCCCTAATTGAGAACTGCTGCTGATGCCGGATGGCGACGCTAAAGCGTCTTATCCGGCCTACGGTACGAATGATCGTAGGCCTGATAAGCGCAGCGCCATCAGGCATTCTGAGTCTTATGCGCAGACTGAACGCGTAAATGATGCAATGCGCGCAGGCACTGATCCTGATTGAGCTTTTGCGTCTTATCACCCGTCAACGTTCTGACAAACACCTGGCACGGTACACCGGCAAGTTTTTTCAGCCGCGGGCTGAAGTCGAGAAGACGGCGAGTAATGGCTTCGGCTTCTTTGCTACCGGAAAGGGCGCGAGTTTTCACTACCGAACCACAGAACTGGGCTTTTCCTTTATTGTCTGTATAGCGGTAAATAATCGCCAGATAATGATTAAACAGGTTATGTTTCCATTCGGGTTGTGTATAAGAGTCGTATTCCAGATTGTCGTTTTGCTGACAATCAACATCGTACAGCGGCAGGAAATCCAGCAGCGATGTTATTCGTAGCGCGAGTTCTCTCATGCCAGAATTATTTATTGCGTGAATAATTGCATGCGCCAACACCTGAATCTGTAATTCATTAACCAGTAATTCGCATGTTTGTCCGTCATGTAACGTCAGAGAAAATGTTAAATTCTCGCCTTTGTCATCCACTAACATCAGCGAATTTATGCGACGGTTAATATCCGCATTTTTTAGTTCATCTTCCTGAATTGACGGAATATTCTCGTGCATTTTTTTGCTGGCTTTATCACATGTCTTTTCATATTGCATACGCTCGTCTGTGTTTAGCTGTGAAATGGCGTACAGCCGGCTCTCCAGCGCGATAAGCAGGTCTCTAAGTCCAAGTGGAGAGAGAAAAAAGAGAGATTCTTTGTTTCTTGGTTCTTTTATTTTTAATGCCATGGCAACAAATTCATTCTTTTGGCGAATAATGCCAGTATTAACGCCCTTAATACTTATAGCCATAAAAGGTTCTCCCTAACCATATATTTATTAATATTCTGCATTTGAAACTATTGATAAAATTTACGAATGAATGATTGAACTGCGCTAATTAAAATAGCACAGATTAAAAGCGAGGCTCCACTTGTGGGGGTTTAAATAATAAGTAATCGTGGTGAGTGTCCGGAATCGGACACTCAGTAATAGCTATTGTTGACGTAACTGCAGATCCAGCGGTGTTTTACTTGGCTCTCCACCAATTTCACGCGCCAGTTTGGGGACCATATAGCCGGAAACTAGCGTCAGAAGCTCACGCATAATGCGACGCGCTTCATCGTCGCTGACCATAAAGTGTGCGGCACCCTGCACTTTATCCAGCACGTGCAGGTAATAGGGCATCACACCGGCATCAAACAGTGCGTTGCTAAGGTTAGCCAGGGTTTGCGCGTTATCGTTCACGCCACGCAGCAATACGCTTTGGTTGAGTAACGTAACGCCCGCGGCGCGCAGACTGCTCATCGCCTGGCGAAACGTCTGATCAATTTCATTGGCATGGTTAATGTGATTGACCAGCAGAATCTGCAAGGAGGAGTGCGCAAAACGCTCGACCAGTCCTTCTGTAATGCGCGCCGGGATCACTATCGGCAAACGGCTGTGAATACGCAGACGCTTAATGTGCGGGATAGCTTCCAGTTGCGTGAGCAACCAGTCCAGTTCGTGGTCCTTGGCCATTAACGGATCGCCACCAGAGAAGATGATTTCATCCAGCTCAGGGTGCGCGGTAATGTAGTCGAGGGCGACCTGCCAGTTGCGCTTATTGCCCTGATTTTCGGCGTATGGGAAATGCCGGCGGAAGCAATAGCGACAATTTACCGCGCAACCGCCTTTAACCAGCAGCAGTGCCCGATTGCGATATTTATGCAGCAGACCGGGAACCACGCTGTGCTGTTCTTCCAGTGGGTCGGTTGAGTAGCCTGGCGCGGCCACAAACTCTTCCTGGGCAGTCAGTACCTGACGTAAAAGCGGATCGTCCGGGTTGCCTTTCTCCATGCGGGCAATAAACGCACGCGGCACGCGCAGGGCGAAAAGCCGTCTCGCGTCGCGTCCGGCCAACAGTTTTTCATCTGCATCTATGTTTAAAAGATGCAGAAGTTCATCGGGATCGGTCACAACATCGGCAAGTTGCGATAACCAATCTTCTCTGGATGGGGTATTTAGGGTTACAATATGCGCCATTTTGTGGCTTAGCTACCAGTTAACAATTTTCAGAGGGCCTTATGGCAACGTACTATAGCAACGATTTTCGTGCTGGTCTTAAAATCATGTTGGACGGCGAACCTTATGCGGTTGAAGCCAGCGAATTCGTTAAACCAGGTAAAGGCCAGGCGTTTGCGCGCGTTAAGCTGCGTCGCCTGCTGACCGGTACTCGCGTAGAGAAAACCTTCAAGTCTACTGACTCCGCTGAAGGCGCAGACGTAGCCGACATGAACCTGACCTTCCTGTATAGCGACGGTGAGTTCTGGCACTTTATGAATAACACCACTTTCGAACAGCTGGCTGCAGACGAGAAAGCGGTAGGCGATAACGCTAAATGGCTGCTGGACCAGGCTGAATGCATCGTGACCCTGTGGAACGGTCAGCCGATCTCCGTAACTCCGCCGAACTTCGTTGAGCTGGAAGTTGTTGAAACCGACCCAGGTCTGAAAGGCGATACCGCTGGTACTGGCGGCAAACCGGCTACCCTGTCTACCGGCGCAGTTGTTAAAGTTCCGCTGTTCGTACAGATCGGCGAAGTGATCAAAGTGGATACCCGCTCCGGCGAATACGTTTCTCGCGTAAAATAAGTCTTCCATTTGATCTTATGGCGCAGGTTGCTGCGCCATACTTTTTCCAGGGCAGGAATGATGAAACGTCTTCTCGGTCTTGTAATGCTACTCCTTTTCACCAGCACCCTCCTGACAGGATGCAATACCGCGCGCGGCTTCGGTGAAGACATCAAACATCTTGGCAATTCAATTTCTCACGCCGCCAGCTAATCCTTTCATATAGTCTTAAAAACGGGTGTTTATCCATCACACTCCCGGATCTTGTCTATTATTAAGTAGCTATACACAAACAATATTGGCTAGAAAAGGAAGACGTTATGGTTAAGAAGACAATTGCTGCGATCTTTTCTGTGTTGGTACTTTCTTCCGTTTTAACCGCGTGTAATACCACACGAGGCGTAGGACAGGATATCTCTGAAGGCGGTAGCGCAATCTCTGGTGCAGCGACAAAAGCTCAGCAATAATGAAGAACGGTACGACGTACGTGTCGTACCGTTAATCTCCCTTCCCTGGGAGTGAAAGGAACGGCGAGAAGCGGTTCCCCAGGTGCAGTTTCATACGGATATTCCGCTTATAGGTGTAGACCGTTTTGCCATGAATGCTGAGCGCGGCGGCAATGGCATTGTTACTCACACCATCCATCCACATTGATAATACTTTCTCCTCCTGCGGCGTAAGCAAAGGCGTGGCGTTTTTGGCTATTTCTAATGCAGGGCGAACCTGAAGCGCTTCCTGAATTGTGTTGGAGAGTGTGTTCAGCGTGGTGTGCTTGGTCAAGACCGAATGGGCTACGGATTGAGAGGGCACGATGGGGGCATGCTGTCTGTCTGCTGATTGCAGTAAAATCAGTGGGATGACGCCACAACTCATAAAAAAAGGTTTAATTGGCGGACTGGAGTGCGTCTCGCTAATAAAACTGTATAAATCCGCGATCACCAGATGCGGTTTCCATTGCAAAATATGCTCTTTTGCTAACAGGAGATTATTGATTCCTGATACCAGAAATGAGGAGCTGAACCTGCCAGAATGATTAAGCAAGGCCTCTATCCCTGTGCGGGTAAAGTGGCACCGGTCAATCACTAAAATTTTAAGCATAAACGTTTCGCATTCAGAAGAGGGGCAATCGACTTTCTGGTTTCAGAAAGCCCTTCATCATAGAGAACTCCGATGAGTGCCAAATGCGGGAACTACGCCGCTAATTATGCTTAATTCTTGCTTTTAGCAGGCAGTGAATAAAAAGGTTGAAATTCATTTTCTTCCGGGCAAAAATGCCATTTCACACATCAGCTTTGCAGGACGACCTGCAAACGCTTCATTCACCGGGGACGGCCCCATTGTTCTGGAGCCTGATATGTCCTGGATCGTTTTATTAATTGCAGGTTTGCTCGAAGTTGTCTGGGCGATTGGCCTGAAATACACCCACGGTTTTACGCGTCTTACGCCAAGCATTATCACTATTGCGGCGATGATCGTCAGCATCGCCATGCTCTCCTGGGCAATGCGCACGTTGCCTGTAGGAACCGCTTATGCGGTCTGGACCGGTATTGGCGCTGTTGGGGCGGCCATTACAGGGATTTTGCTGCTGGGTGAGTCTGCCAGCCCGGCACGTTTGCTGAGCCTTGGGCTGATCGTTGCTGGCATTATTGGTCTGAAGCTGAGCACTCACTAAGCGCCAGGCTGTTTCACCCAAATCAGTTTATTCACTTCAAACCCTTCTCGGGTCGCGATGGCTAACATTTGCTGTTTCATTTCATCTGAAATAGTCGGGGTCCGTGAAAGGATCCACAGGTAGTCGCGATCCGGACCACAAACCAGCGCGTGACGATATTCCCGGTCGAGTGCAATTATGTTATACCCGCCATAGAAGGGGCCGAAAAAAGAAACCTTAAGCGCGGCTCTGCTTGGGTCGCCGGTGAAATAGGCTTTCCCTTCCGTTTTCTGCCACATCTCCCTGTCAGGGTTATAGCCCTTGTTAATAACGTTGATGCCGCCGTCGTCGCGCAAGCTGTATGTTGCGGTCACTTTATCCAACCCGCGCTCGAAACGATGGTCGAAGCGCGCAATTTCATACCAGGTTCCCAGATAGCGTTTGGCATCAAAGTTATTTACCACGGTAACGCCTTTCGGCGGTGTCGGGGAGCTACACGCGACAACCAGGAATGCAGCCGTAACTGCAGCAACGACGGGCAAAATGCGCATGGGATTTTCCTTGCTGTATTTTTGTTAAGTGTAGATGACAACAGGAAAAAAAGAGAAAGAAAGGAGGCCCAATATCCTGGGCCTCATCGTCAGTTATTGCAGCTTTTCAAGAATGCGCCAGGCCGCCTCGACACGGACAGGGTTAGGATAGCTTTTGTTTGCCAGCATCACGATGCCAAGGTTTTTTTCTGGAACGAAGGCAACGTAGCTGCCAAATCCACCAGTGGATCCCGTTTTATGCACCCATGAGGTTTTCACTGCCGGGGCGGGCGGGTTTACCTCAACGGCGGGAAGCGCTGCCAATGCCACTTTGCTGTCACTGCCGTTGATGATCGAATCAGCTTTCAGCGGCCAGTTCAGCATCTCCCAGCCTAATCCCTGGTACATATCGCCAATACGCCAGTAGCGAGACTGCGCAAGCGCAATGCCCTGCTGGAGCGTTTTCTCCTGAACGCGGCTGGCGTCCATGTTGACCTGAATCCAACGGGCCATATCGGTAACGTTGGATTTCACGCCATAGGCTTCGGCGTCAAGTTGTCCAGGAGTAACGTGTACAGGCTTCCCTTCGCGATAGCCCCAGGCATAATCTTTTTGTTCGTTCTGCGGAACTGTAATCCAGGTATGCGCCAGTTTTAATGGTTGCAGGACGCGTCTGGTCATTGCCTCTTCGTAACTCATTCCTGAGGGTTTCACCGCCAGCGCGCCAAACAGACCAATGCTGGAGTTAGCGTAAAGACGCTTAGCGCCCGGAGTCCATTGCGGCTGCCAGTTTTGATAAAAACGCAGTAATGCGGCTTTATCTGTAACGTCATCGGGGATCTGCAGCGGTAGGCCGCCTGCCGTATAGGTGGCTAAGTGCAGCAGGCTGATACCCTGCCACTGTTTGCCTGTCAGTTCTGGCCAGTATTTCGTGACCGGATCGCTGAGCTTAATTTCGCCGCGGGCGATAGCATCGCCGCCCAACACGCCGTTAAACGTCTTACTGACCGACCCTAGCTCAAACAGCGTTTGCTGCGTGACTGGGTGGTTATTGGCGATATCGGCTTTACCCCAGGTGAAATAATAGGGTTTTCCCTGGTAGATAACGGCAACGGCCATACCCGGAATAGCCTGCTCCTGCATCAACGGGGTGATGGTGCGATTAACGATATCGGCAATCTGTTGTTCTGTTTTGGCGGCGGCAAACGTGGAGTATGAGGCTGTCAGCAGCAGAGCGCAGCATAACGATTTTTTCATCATGAAATCAGTTCCGTAATTAAAAGCAAAAAGATGTCCGGGCCCGTCAGACGCAATCAGTGTGTTTGATTTTCACCGTGTTGACAAACGGTTAAATTTAGCAGCAGATATAAGTTTTTCTAACAGGCCGGATGATGACGCGTAGCTATATCCCTCTTAACTCGCTGCGGGCTTTTGAAGCCGCGGCCAGACATCTCAGTTTTACCCGCGCCGCGATTGAGCTCAACGTGACGCATTCTGCCATCAGTCAGCATGTAAAAGCGCTGGAGCAGCAGCTAAATTGTCAGCTTTTTGTGCGCGGTTCTCGTGGATTAATGTTGACGACTGAAGGGGAAAGTCTGTTACCTGTACTTAATGACTCTTTCGATCGTATGGCGGGGATGTTGGATCGTTTTGCCACCAAACAGACCCAGGAAAAACTTAAAATTGGCGTGGTGGGGACCTTTGCGGTTGGGTGTCTGTTCCCTCTACTGGGCGATTTTAAGCGCAGTTACCCGCATATTGATTTGCATATTTCTACCCATAATAACCGCGTGGATCCCGCTGCCGAAGGGCTGGATTATACCATTCGCTACGGAGGGGGAGCCTGGCACGATACCGACGCGCAATATTTATGTAGCGCGTTGATGTCTCCACTGTGTTCGCCAACATTGGCTTCGCAGATTCAAACGCCTGCGGACATCCTGAAATTTCCGTTATTACGATCGTATCGGCGGGATGAATGGACGCTTTGGATGCAGGCCGCCGGAGAGGCGCCCCCGTCACCGACGCACAACGTGGTGGTGTTTGATTCGTCCGTCACCATGCTGGAAGCCGCGCAGGCGGGGATCGGTGTGGCAATTGCACCAGTCAGAATGTTCACGCATTTACTCAGTAGGGAACGAATCGTTCAACCGTTTTTAACGCAGATTGATTTGGGAAGTTACTGGATAACGCGTTTGCAATCGCGTCCGGAGACACCCGCGATGCGTGAATTTTCCCGTTGGTTGACAGGAATGCTGCACAAATAAAAAGGCCCGCCAATGGCGGGCCTGATAATTAACGCATGTACTTAGATGGTCAGAATGCCAATAGCCGTTACGACGGTCAGGATTGCTGCCAGTCCGTAGAAGACCCATTTGCCAGCAGGCACGTGGATTTTCAGGTCATGCATCGCGTGGTGCATACGGTGTAAACCACACCACAGCGGCAGAACGATCATCAGGAACAGAAACGCACGTCCGATGAAGCTCTGAGCGAATGCCAGTACGCGTTCATAGCTGAAAGCATCAGGAACAAAGCCCAGCGGCAGCATAATGCCTACCAGCAGGATCATTACTGGCGCAATGATTGCGCTCCACATACCGCCTGCACCAAACAGGCCCCAGAATACGGGTTCGTCAGAGCGTTTTGGATTTGGATTAATCATTCCGGACTCCTTACCAGAACAGGGCAACAAACAGTATGACTACTGTCGCAACCACAGTAACTGCCCAGAGACCTTTGATGATCGGCTCTGGCCCCATTTTTTCGTCTTTTACGATGATGTTGGCTGCTTTTGGCGCCAGCTCAAACCAGGTTTTGGTATGCAGCAGCGCTGCTGCCAGGGCGATAATGTTAAGGATTACCACCACCGGGTTTTGCAAAAAGGCGACAAAGCCCATCCAGGACTCTGCACCATGCTTGAGTGCAAACAGACCGATAATCAGTTCAATGCTGAACCAGACTGCCGGAACTGCCGTGCCTTCACGCAGCATGTAAAAACGATAAAATGGCAGCTTTTTCCACCAGGTGGACGTCATTGGCCGCACATAGGCTTTACGTTTAGTCGTCATCGTGCACTCCTTAGCGTGGTTTCAGGGTAGCGATAAGAAAGTCTTTTGAACTTTCAACTTTACCCTGCTGAATGGCCGCAGCCGGATCGACGTGTTTCGGGCAGACTTCGGAGCAGTAGCCCACGAAAGTACAGGTCCAGACGCCGTTCGGGCTGTTCAACTGAGCCATACGCTCCTTCTTACCGTGGTCGCGGCTATCTTCGTTGTAACGATGCGCCAGCGTAATCGCAGCCGGTCCAATGAACTCAGGGTTCAGGCCGAACTGCGGACACGCGGCATAGCACAGACCACAGTTGATGCAACCGGAGAACTGATGATACTTCGCCATCTGCGCCGGAGTCTGGGTGTTTGGACCCTGATCCGGTGTACGCGGGTTACCGATAATGTACGGTTTGATTGCTTCCAGGCTTTCGATAAAGTGCGTCATGTCGACGATCAGATCGCGCTCAATCGGGAAGTTGCCCAGCGCTTCAACCTTCATGCCGTTGGTGTAATCACGCAGGAAGGTTTTGCATGCCAGTTTCGGTACATTGTTGACCATCATGCCGCAGGAGCCGCAGATCGCCATACGGCAGGACCAGCGGTAGCTCAGGTCCGGTGCCAGGTTATCCTTGATGTAGCCCAGCGCATCCAGCAGTGACGTGGTTTCATCATAAGGAACTTCGTAGAAAGCACTGTGCGGCGCGGTATCGGTTTCCGGGTTATAGCGCACCACCTCAACTTTCAGGTTTTTCATCTCAGCCATTCGCCTTCTCCTTCTTATCGGCTGCTTCCGCTTCGCCACCGTAAACACGTTTAGCCGGTGGCAGAGTGGTGATTTTCACGTCGCTATATTCCAGGCGAGTCGTGCCGTCAGCATCGCGGAAGGCGAGGGTGTGTTTGAGGAAGTTCACATCGTCACGCTCGGTGCAGCCTTCATCCAGACGCTGGTGCGCGCCGCGGGATTCTTTACGCGCCAGAGCAGAGTGCGCCATACATTCAGCAACGTTCAGACCGTGACCCAGTTCGATGGTATACAGCAGGTCGGTGTTGAAGACGCTGGAGGTATCAGTGATACGTACGCGCTTGAAGCGTTCCTGCAGTTCCGCCAGCTTATCAACGGTTTTCTGCATGAGTTCCGGCGTACGGTAGATACCGCAACCTTCTTCCATGGACAGGCCCATTTCGTCACGGATCTTAGACCAGTTTTCGTTACCTTCCTGATTAACCAGATCTTTCAGACGTTTTTCAACGCCAGCAACCTGTGCATCAAGAGCGGCACTGTTTGCAGCGCCAGCCGTTGCAGCGCGTTCTGCTGCCTGCTCACCGGCCATACGGCCGAAGACCACCAGTTCTGCCAGGGAGTTAGAGCCCAGACGGTTAGCGCCATGCAGACCAACAGAGGAACATTCGCCGACAGCGAACAGACCTTTAATGCGGGTTTCACAGTGCTGATCGGTTTCGATACCGCCCATGGTGTAGTGCGCGGTCGGACGTACCGGGATCGGTTCTTTAACCGGATCGACACCCACGTAAGCTTTCGCCAGTTCGCAGATGAACGGTAAACGTTCGAGCAGTTTTTTCTCGCCGAGGTGACGCAGGTCGAGGTGAACCACATCGCCACGCGGAGTTGAAATGGTGTTGCCTTTGCGCCATTCGTGCCAGAACGCCTGAGAAACTTTGTCGCGCGGACCGAGTTCCATGTATTTGTTTTTTGGCTCGCCCAGCGGGGTTTCCGGACCCATGCCGTAGTCTTGCAGATAACGGTAGCCGTTTTTGTTGACCAGAATACCGCCTTCACCACGGCAGCCTTCAGTCATCAGGATACCGGATCCTGGCAGACCTGTTGGGTGATACTGAACGAATTCCATATCACGCAGCGGAACGCCGTGGCTCAGCGCCATGCCCATACCGTCGCCGGTTACGATGCCGCCGTTGGTGTTGTAACGGTAGACACGACCTGCGCCGCCCGTTGCCATCACGACAGCGTTAGCACGGATTTGCACCAGCGTGCCTTCCATCATGTTCATGGCAACCAGGCCGCGAGCATGACCGTCGTCAACCAGGATATCCAGAACGAAGTGTTCGTCAAAGCGCTGAATCTGCGGGAACTGCAAAGATGTTTGGAACAGCGTATGCAGCATGTGGAAGCCGGTCTTATCCGCGGCAAACCAGGTACGCTCGATTTTCATACCGCCGAAGCGACGTACGTTGACGCTACCGTCTTCACGACGGCTCCATGGGCAGCCCCATTGTTCCAGTTGCGTCATTTCAGTTGGGCAGTGGTGGACAAAGTAATCCACGACATCCTGCTCACACAGCCAGTCTCCGCCTGCTACCGTATCGTGAAAATGGTAGTCAAAGCTGTCATGATCCTGCGCGACAGCAGCAGAGCCGCCTTCGGCAGCAACGGTATGGCTGCGCATTGGGTACACTTTTGAGATCAGTGCGATTTTAGCGTTGGGATTTGCTTGTGCGGCAGCAATTGCAGCACGTAATCCCGCGCCACCGGCGCCTATAATGGCAAGATCGGCTTGAAAGGTTTGCACGACATTCCTCCAGATTGTTGTTATTTCATCCCTGCCTGAAATCAGATGCTTCATCGGCTTCAAACAGGTTATGAACGCGTTTCCACTGCTCCTTTATAGGTACAATAGTATAGTCTTAGGGATGTGCGGGAAATTTGACGTGTTCGATTTTTTTAGCGTGTCATAGGGGGGAATTATCATTGAATTTGATTAATTTAATTACTAAACCACCCTAAGTCGCTTTTTTTATCCAATTGCCAGTGATGATTAGTGCTGCCTGAAATTTGTCTCGTTAGCGCGATACGAGTAGACTTCGTGCCCTTGTCATAAATCGGAGAAACAACCATGAGCGAAACGGCAACCTGGCAGCCGAGCGCGTCCATCCCCAATCTGTTAAAACGTGCAGCAATTATAGCGGAGATTCGCCGCTTTTTTGCCGATCGTGGCGTGCTTGAGGTTGAGACCCCTTGTATGAGTCAGGCAACGGTAACGGATATCCACCTGTTCCCGTTCGAAACGCGTTTCGTTGGCCCTGGACACTCCCAGGGAATGAATCTCTATTTAATGACCAGCCCTGAATACCATATGAAGCGCCTGCTGGTGGCAGGATGCGGCCCGGTGTATCAACTGTGCCGCAGCTTCCGTAATGAAGAGATGGGGCGCCATCATAACCCTGAATTCACCATGCTTGAGTGGTATCGTCCGCACTACGATATGTATCGCCTGATGAATGAAGTGGATGATTTGCTCCAGCAGGTGCTGGACTGCTCACCTGCGGAAAGCCTTTCTTACCAGCAGGCCTTCCAGCGCCATCTGGAGATTGACCCGCTGTCTGCGGATAAAACCCAACTGCGGGAAGTGGCGGCGAAATTGGATCTCAGCAATATCGCTGATACCGAAGAAGACCGGGATACCTTACTGCAACTGCTGTTTACGATGGGTGTTGAACCGCATATTGGTAAAGACAAGCCGACGTTTGTGTATCATTTCCCGGCCAGCCAGGCATCACTGGCGCAAATCAGTACCGAAGATCATCGCGTGGCTGAACGTTTCGAGGTTTATTTCAAAGGTATTGAGCTGGCGAATGGTTTCCATGAATTAACCGACGCGCGCGAACAGCAGCAGCGGTTTGAACAGGATAACCGCAAACGTGCCGCACGAGGCTTACCACAGCAACCTATCGATACCAACCTGCTGGAAGCGCTGAAAGTCGGCATGCCGGATTGCTCAGGCGTGGCGCTGGGCGTTGACCGTCTGGTGATGCTGGCGCTGGGCGCAGAGAGCCTGGCCGAGGTAATCGCATTTACCGTCGATCGCGCATAACTTACTCTTCCGCAATACAAAGTGGTGGCTTAATCGCCACTTTGTAGCATATTTTTTCATTTCCCCTCTAATAGCCACAATTTACACCTGGATATTTGATATCGTTTAGGTATCAATTCTGTGTTGATTTTTTTATCGCTGAACTCTGCAAAGAGAGCAGTGCCAACCGGTGAGCGGCGTTTGTTAAACGCTTGCCAGAGTAAGGGATGGTTTAATGACCCAAACAATAAAAAAGATGAGCCTGATAGGTCTCATTCTCATGATATTTACGTCAGTTTTCGGTTTTGCTAATAGCCCCTCCGCGTTCTATTTAATGGGGTATAGTGCAATACCGTGGTATATATTTTCTGCATTATTATTCTTTATTCCATTTGCTTTAATGATGGCGGAAATGGGTTCTGCCTATCGGAAAGAAGAGGGGGGAATCTATTCGTGGATGAATAATAGCGTTGGACCACGCTATGCGTTTATCGGCACGTTTATGTGGTTTTCTTCTTATGTGATCTGGATGGTTAGTACTGCGGCGAAAGTCTGGGTACCTTTTTCAACCTTCTTGTTTGGCGCAGATATGACGCAGCACTGGCGTATTGCAGGGCTTGAGCCTACGCAGGTTGTCGGGCTGCTCGCAGTCGGTTGGATGATCCTGGTGACCTGCGTGGCATCCCGGGGTATTAATAAGATTGCGCGTATTACGGCTGTAGGTGGAATTGCCGTAATGTGTCTTAATTTAGTTCTGTTGTTAGTGAGTGTCGCTATTTTGTTATTAACTGGTGGCCACTTTGCACAGGATATTAATTTCATCTCTTCGCCTAATCCAGGATATCAGTCTGGACTGGCAATGTTGTCATTTGTTGTGTTTGCCATTTTTGCTTACGGCGGAATTGAAGCTGTGGGGGGACTGGTTGATAAAACAGAAAAACCAGAAAAGAACTTTGCAAAAGGCATTGTCTTTGCCGCTATTGTCATTTCTGTTGGTTATTCACTGGCCATCTTTTTATGGGGCGTTAGCACCAACTGGCAGCAGGTATTAAGTAATAGCTCAGTTAACCTCGGGAATATTACCTATATCCTGATGAAAAGCCTCGGAATGACGTTGGGTAACGCGCTACATCTTTCCCCTGATGCCGCAATGGTGATGGGCGTATGGTTTGCACGTATTACCGGGCTTTCCATGTTCCTTGCCTACACCGGCGCTTTTTTCACCCTCAGCTACTCACCGCTGAAAGCGATTATTCAGGGCACGCCGAAGGCGTTGTGGCCCGCGCCGATGACCAAACTGAATGCCGTAGGGATGCCGACGACGGCAATGTGGTTACAGTGCCTGCTGGTGAGCCTGTTTATCCTGTTGGTTTCATTTGGTGGCGATACGGCTTCAGCGTTCTATAACAAACTGACGCTGATGGCGAACGTCTCAATGACGCTGCCGTATCTGTTCCTGGCGCTGGCGTTTCCGTTCTTTAAATCCCGTCCGGGTCTGGAAAGGCCGTTTGTTGTCTTTAAAACCCGAGCGGCGACGCTGCTGGCAACGGGAGTGGTCGTGCTGGTGGTGACGTTTGCCAACGTGTTCACCATCATCCAGCCGGTAATTGAAGCCGGGGACTGGAACAGCGCACTGTGGATGACCGGCGGTCCGATCTTCTTCTCACTGCTGGCGATGGCGATTTATCAGAACTACAGCCGTCGCACGACCAACGAGCCTGAGTGGGCGGTGGAATAAAGGCCATCTGGCGTTTATTGCCTGTTGCCGATCCGGACGCATATTAAGCCCGAAAATGTCTGTGCTCGGCGATGAAATGCCCGATGGTGCAAGCTTATCGGGCCTACAGGTTAATTGCAGACCCGTAGGCCGGATAAGACCCAACGGGTCGCCATCCGGCATTTCTTGCCTGCATTGTGCGTTACAAACTCCCTGCCGGGCGACTGCCTCTTCCTGCAGAACTTAATGTTCTCCCTGTTTGCTTACCGCCGAGGCTCTCCAGACGCATCTGGAACGGAGGGAACGGCATATCAATACCGTGCTCGCGGAAGCCTGCCAGAATCAGTTGATGGATTTCATGGCGCAGCGGCATGCGATGTCCCATCTCTGCGGCATAAATACGCAGTTCGAAGATTTGAATCCCCTGCTGCAGGTCAACCAGGAAGACTTCAGGTGCCGGATTATCGATAACCAGCGAACAGCGCTGCGCGGCAGTCAGCAGGATCTGCGTAACCTCCTCGCTATTAGCCTCCGACGGTGCCGGGATGGTTAACACCACACGGGTAACGGAATCGGATAACGACCAGTTGATAAACTGTTCAGTGATAAAGGCTTTGTTGGGCACGATGATCTCTTTGCGGTCCCAGTCGCTGATAGTGGTGGCGCGGGTATTAATTTTCGTCACGCTACCGGTAAGATCGCGAATCGTCACCGTGTCGCCAATGCGGATTGGTTTTTCAAACAGGATAATTAGGCCGGAAATAAAGTTGGCGAAGATCTCCTGCAAACCAAAGCCCAGACCGACACCGAGAGCCGCCACCAGCCATTGCAGTTTGGACCATTCAATACCGATCATCGAGAAGCCAACCAGACCGCCAATCAGCATCAGCAGATACTTGGTAATGGTGGTGATGGCATAACCGGTGCCGGGGGTTAAATCCAGATGTTGCAGTAGTGCCAGCTCCAGCAGTGCGGGTAGGTTGCGCACTAACTGGGTGGTGATGATGAATACCAGAATCGCGATAAGCACCGCGCCCAGCGTTATCGGTTCTAAGCTTTCCACGCCCTGAACCGTGGAGGTGACATCCCACAATGAGATGTTTTCCAGGAAGCCGAAAGCGGAATGAATTTCTGACCACAGTACAATGACCGAGAGCAGGGCGATAAGCATCAGGATAGAACGCACCAGGCGCAGCGATTGCGCGCTGATAGCATCCAGATCCACTTCGCTTTCATCAACGTCAATCGCGCCTTCAAGGCTGGTGGAATGCGGTGGTTCTTCTTCGCCCCGCGCGCGCTGCGCCAGCATTTCAGCGCGTCGATGCTTGGCGCGGTCGAACGCCAGGCGGCGGCGCTGGATCAGCATCCAACGGCGGATAACGTGATACACCACCAGTAATAAGAACCAAATCGCTACGGACGTTTCCAGACGAGCCAGCAGGGCTTGTGACGTGGCGAGGTAGCCTACTGCCGCGGCGAGAATGGCAATCAGCGGCGCACCCATCAGCATATTCCACAGCATGCTGTTAACCATGTTATCGCTGTTGCCCTCTTTATCGAGGTACAGCGGTATCCCGGCGCGTTTCAGGCTCAGGGTTACGACCGCCAGCGCACCGCAAATCAGAATAAAGCACAGACGTCCCAGTGAGGCGGAGAATTCCCGGTCATTGAGGTTATCAAACATAATCACCGCCATGATCAACGGGACAATCAGCCCGATGCTCATCAGGTAATAGTGCATGGCTTTCGCGACGCGGTTCCGCGGCCAGCCAAAGTGGGCAATGAACAGACCGTTAGGACGTGCAAAGGTGGCGCAGATCATTACCGCCCACAGCATGGGCACCGTGGCGGTAACGCCATCGCCGATCGCGACAGCCAACGGATAAGGCCAGGCTTCCTGCAATCCGTAACCGAGCGTTGCCCACAGCACTGGCAATGGTGAAGCGACGAGTATTGACCAGAATACCGTGCGTATTGTCAGCCAGAAGTGGTCCTGGGTGACTTTCCCGACCCGCGCGGACGAGCGTTCAAGGAAACGGGTGAAGTGCTTGCGCGAAGAGAGGCTAAAGCCAACTAACACCAACGCCGCGAACAGCGGTAGCAGCGTTTCTTTGCTGGTCAGCATCATGATGCTGGCTTTGCCCAACTGATTAAACGTATCTAATGAGATCAGACGCCGCAGATCCTGAACGATGTCGACAGGCCAGGAGAGGGAGATAGGGCTAACGTCTGACGTCCAGAACAGGTAGCGGTGTGTCGCTTCATTGACCTCTTTTAGCGCATCTTCCAGTTGGCTGTTGGAAACTTTGAGCTTGGTCAGCTCAAGGATCAGCGTATCGCCGCCCTGTAACAATGAGTTCAGCAACTCACGCTGGGTGCGTAGCTGGGCGTTGAGGATGCTGCTCTGTTCAGCGGTCAGAGGTTGTCCATCGGCCTGATGAATTTGACGCAGCTGCGGCTGTTTGTTGAGGAGATCCTCATAGCGCATGCGGTGTACGCGAAGCTGCGCCATTTCGGTATCCAACTGCTGAGGTTTAGGCATTTCCGGCAGACGGGATACCTGCGCTCGCAGCGCTTCTCCCAGCATATTTGAAACCCCAAGCCACTGAGACTGCTCTCGCAGCGTATTCAATGCCTGACGCACCTGCAGCGTTTGGCTGGCGGCCTGACGCTGCTGCGAAGCGACCAGGTCCATACGCTGTGCTTGCTGGTTTAAGGCCTGAGACAGCTCGCGGTTTACCTTGAACTGGTCGACAATGCCTTCCGGCAGTCCCGCGCTGTTTTCCGCCAGCAGTTCAGTGCTTTCCAGCGCTCGCTCAGCTTCACGCTGACGTTGACTGTTAAGCTGGTTGCGCAAAGCCTGCAGGTAAGCGTCGAGTTGTTGACTCTGTTTTTCCGCCAGTTCGGAGCGCATACGCGCCAGTTCCTGACGGTTATTGGCGGAAAGCTGCGCCAGCTCCAGTTCATCGACCTGGGCTTTAAGTTTGGCGGATTCAGCCTGCATCGCCTGATTCTGTGCGGAATTGCCGTTGGCCGTACCAATGCGTCGCTCAAGCTCATTGAGCTGGCGGCGGGCATCGGTTTGCTGTTGAGGAAGCTGGCTTAACGAGTCGGCGATTTCCCGGGCGCGATCCTGCTCCTGCTGGGCTTGACGACTCTTTTCCAGCAGTTGGCTGCTAACCTGGAGGATCTCCTGGTTTAACGCATCGGTAGTGAGTCCGGTTGGCACATTGCGCGGTTCATCACGCAGGTTACTAAGCTGCGCGCGTAACGTTGCGGACAGCTTGGGGAAGTTATCAATAACCTGCTGATATTGTTGGGCGCGCTCGAGAGAGCCTTTACGCTCCTCAAGGGCATTCAGCGCGGACTGGAGCGCCTCGACGGTTTCTGGCTGAGCGGGTTTTGCCGCTTTTGCCTGCTCCAGTTCCTGGGTGAGTTGTTTGGCATCGGGGGCCGTCGCAGCGTACGCCCCCAGGCTGAGGCACCAGGCCATCAGAAAAGTGATAATCAGGCGCACAGCAGCGATTCCTATGTTTAACTTTCGTCTTTTTTGTCGTCAACCAGCGGGCTGGCATCGTGTTCTGCTTCGATCTCTTCTTTCGCCAGTGGGGCCGGTTCTGCCTCTGGCGTCACGAAAGTCTCGGTCGAGATGGCCATTGGTTGGCCGATTTTGGTCACGGACAGATCCTGCAACTGCTCAACCAGGTTAACTTTGCCAGGTGCGAACAGGTTGATGACGGTGGAACCGAGCTTAAAGCGGCCCATTTCCTGACCTTTCAGCAGCGCCACCGACCCTTCGCTTTCGCCTTCCGGCCAGGTCCAGCGCTTGATGACGCCTTCACGCGGTGGAGTAATGGTGCCAGCCCATGCGGTTTCAATACTGCCGACGATGGTCGCGCCGACCAGAATCTGCACCATCGGGCCAAATTCGGTATCAAACAGACAGATTACACGTTCGTTGCGGGCAAACAGGTTCGGTACGTTTTGCGCAGTCAGGATGTTTACAGAGAAGAGATCGCCCGGCACGTACATCATTTCACGCAGGATACCGTTACACGGCATGTGTACACGGTGGTAATCGCGTGGAGACAAGTAAGTGGTCACAAACGTACCGTTGCGGAATTTGTCCGCCATCTGATAGTTGCCAGCCAGCAGCGCTTCAAGGGTATAACTGTGCCCTTTAGCCTGCAGCAGTTTGTCTTCCTCGATGTTGCCTAACTGGTTAATCACACCGTCAGCGGGCATGACCAGTACGTTTGGATCGGTATTAATCGGGCGAGCATCATCGCGCAGCGGGCGAACAAAGAAGTCGTTGAAGGTGCGATAGCTGGCGGTGTCCGGCTTTTGCGCCTCTTTCATATCGACCTTGTAATATTTCACGAACAGATCGATAACCAGTTTGGTCAGCCATCCCGCTCGTTTGCTCGCACCCCAACCCGCCAGGCGAGTGAGCCATAGTTTCGGCAGAATGTATTGTAGCGAAAGCTTAAATGAGTTTAACAAGGTAGCCTCCAGGCCATAATTTGTTCCCGATCCGGCATACGGGCCGGATCCTGAAAAAAGGGGGACGATTCTAGCGATGCTTAGCTTAGTTGTCAGTTGTCTGTATCAGAAAAGTTTTTACGCGTTTTTACCTGCGCCATGCTTTCCAGGATGCGGTGATAATTTTCAAACCGGGTTTCGGCTATGGCCCCTTTTTCTACAGCCTCACGGATAGCGCAGCCTGGATCGGTATCATGCTTGCAGTCGCGGTATTTGCAATGGCCCAGGTAGTCATGAAATTCGACAAAGCCATGCGTGATTTGTTCCGGTTCCAGATGCCACAGTCCAAACTCACGTACGCCAGGGGAGTCGATAACGTCGCCGCCGTGCGGGAAGTGATACAGGCGAGAGGCCGTGGTGGTGTGCTGTCCAAGGCCGGAGTTGTCAGAGACATCATTGGTCAGGATCTCTTCCTGCAGGCCGAGGAGGTTATTGAGCAGGCTGGATTTACCTACGCCCGATTGACCGGCAAAAATGCTGATGCGATCGGTTAATGCTTCTTCAAGCGGTTTCAGGCCGTCTTTTGTGCGGCTTGATACCATCAACACCCGATAGCCAATGTTGCGATAGATATCCATCTGTTCGTTAACGAAGGCCATGCCTTCATCATCCAGCAGATCGATCTTATTCAGCACGATAATCGGTTCAATGTGTAGCGTTTCGCAGGCTACCAGATACCGGTCGATAATATTGAGTGACAGCTCGGGTAAGATGGCTGAGACAATAACGATCTGGTCGATGTTGGCGGCAATAGGCTTTACCCCGTCGTAAAAGTCGGGGCGTGTCAGTACCGAAGTACGATCGTGTACCGCTTCAACGATACCTTTGACATTCACGCCTTCAGCTGCCGCTTTACCCGGGCGCCAGACTACGCGATCGCCAGTAACCAGCGAGCGAATTGTACGGCGGATGTTGCAACGGTGAATTTCACCGTCAGCAGACTCTACGTCGGCATGCATGCCAAAACGGCTGATAACGATGCCTTCAGCGGTTTCGCCAAACAGGTTGTCGTCGTAGTCGGGCTTCTCCGTGGACGTTTTAAGACGACGCTGGTGATTGGCGTTCACACGGCGCTGTTGGCCTTTGGAGAGTTTATTCTTACTCAATCGGACTGGCTCCTGGTCGCCCATGATGGGCAAAACATTTATGATACACACAATTTTAGATCAATGTAGTCACACTGAATGTGACGCTGAAGGGTGGAAAATAGCATGAGTGCCAATGAAAACAACCTGATTTGGATCGATCTGGAGATGACAGGTCTGGATCCCGAGCGCGATCGCATTATTGAGATCGCCACGCTGGTGACGGATGCCAACCTGAATATTCTGGCTGAAGGACCGACAATTGCGGTGCACCAGTCCGACGAACAGCTGGCATTAATGGATGACTGGAACGTACGTACGCATACCGGTAGCGGGCTGGTGGAGCGCGTGAAGGCGAGCACCATGGGCGATCGTGAAGCTGAACTGGCCACGCTGGCTTTTTTGAAAGAGTGGGTTCCGGAAGGGAAATCACCTATCTGCGGCAACAGCATCGGGCAGGATCGTCGTTTCCTGTTTAAATACATGCCGGAGCTGGAGGCGTATTTCCATTATCGCTATCTGGACGTCAGCACGCTCAAAGAGCTGGCGCGTCGTTGGAAGCCGGAAATCCTCGCGGGCTTCACCAAGCAGGGAACACATCAGGCGATGGACGACATTCGTGAATCTGTTGCTGAGCTTGCTTACTATCGCGAACATTTTATTAATCTTTGATTTTGTTCTCCGGTGGCTTGCGTCACCGGTTTTTTGACGCTAAATTGTTCAGCTTGATTGTAAATTAATCACTTGAACGAATTTTCGAAAAAAACGCTTTCAGGGGGGTTGCAGCTAAACGGATTTCTCGTATAATGCGCCTCCCGTAACGACGCAGAAATGCGAATTACGACAGCAACAAAAGCAGTACAGATTTGCGGGAATAGCTCAGTTGGTAGAGCACGACCTTGCCAAGGTCGGGGTCGCGAGTTCGAGTCTCGTTTCCCGCTCCAAAATTTGAAAATGCTTGTAAAGCACAGACCACCAATCGCAGGATTTCGAATTGCGACAAGACGGCAACTGAATGAGTCCTTAGGAGCTTACTGAAGTAAGTGACTCAGGCGAATGAAGGCAGCCAACGCTGTAGCGGTTCGAAAGACGAAGATTATGCGGGAATAGCTCAGTTGGTAGAGCACGACCTTGCCAAGGTCGGGGTCGCGAGTTCGAGTCTCGTTTCCCGCTCCAAAATTTGAAAGTGCTTGTTAAGCACAGACCACCAAATCGCAGGATTTCGAATTGCGACAAGGCGGCAACTGAATGAGTCCTTAGGAGCTTACTGAAGTAAGTGACTCAGGCGAATGAAGGCAGCCAACGCAGTAGTGGTTCGAAAGACGAAGATTAAGCGGGAATAGCTCAGTTGGTAGAGCACGACCTTGCCAAGGTCGGGGTCGCGAGTTCGAGTCTCGTTTCCCGCTCCAAATTCTTACCTCAATAAAAATATCCACAACGAATAATCGCGTTGGGGACGTTTTGTTTCGTCATTGACATACTCTTGTAAACAGACTTATCCACAGCTTCGGGTATTATTCCTGGAATGCAAAAAACTTCGCCGGGTGAATAGTATCATTTTAACTATTTGAAATTATTAATTTAATTATCATTGCAAATTGTTAATGCGATCACTTGACGATTTTTTCCCTCTTGAATATCAATGTGTTTTTATTTTTATACACAAGCTGTGGATGACTTAAGCGTCGCGCGGCAGACCCTTCTCAATGACCCTGACCAAACGTTGTTTCTGCGGTAGCTGCACCTCAACTACGCAGGCATTTCGCTTCTCGATTTGCTGAGCAACCGCCCACTCTATGTGTTCGTCGAGAAGTGGGTGCTCACCTCTGCGACTTTCCAGTGCGTGAAGAATGGCTTCATCCCAGGGAGCATTGCCCAACGCAACGGCGATATTTCGCAGCCAGCGCAGGTGGCCAATACGACGAATGGCAGACCCCTCCGTGACTTTTAAAAACCACGCTTCGCTCCAGCTAAACAGCTCTATTAACTCCGGAGCATGAAGCTGCTTGCGCGGGTTGAAGTCATCCTCTGCCGTCAACTGTGAATAGCGGTTCCACGGGCAAATAAGCTGGCAATCATCGCAGCCATAAATTCGATTCCCCATCAAGGGACGAAATTCTTCCGGGATCGCGCCTTCCAGTTCGATAGTGAGATAAGAGATACAGCGGCGCGCATCCACCGTATAGGGTTCAACAATGGCCCCGGTGGGACAGATGGTCATGCAGGCGACGCATTTCCCGCATCCTTCTTCTACTGGTTGGTCGATCGGCAAGGGTAAATCGATCAGTAATTCCCCGAGGAAGAAAAATGATCCAGCTTCACGATTGAGGATAAGTGAGTGCTTACCTGTCCAGCCAAGCCCGGCTTTTTCCGCTAACGGACGCTCAAGAATGGGCGCAGAATCGACAAAAGGTCTAAAATTCAGCGAAACGCAGTGCTGTTGAATCATCTCTCCCAGCTTTTTTAAGCGGTTACGTAGCAGCTTATGGTAGTCGCGCCCCAGCGCGTAACGGCTGACGTAACCCAGAGAAGGATTCTTCAACGTGCTGGCGAAGGCCGCATTGGCAGGAAGATAGTTCATACGTACGCTGATGACACGTAGCGTACCGGGCAATAATTCGTGAGGTCGGGCGCGCATCATGCCGTGACGGGCCATCCAGTCCATCTCGCCGTGGTATTGTTTATCCAGCCAGGCCTGCAGTTTGGGTTCCGCTTCGCTGAGGTCGGTATCGGCAATCCCGACCTGCTGAAAGCCAAGCTCCAGCCCCCACTGCTTAATATTTTGCGCTAACTGATTGAGATCGAGGGGCTCTGACATGACGGACCATACAATGAAGAAAAACCCCGCAAGTATACCACACTCCATCTGGCACGCCGATGACATCAGGCGGATGGAGCGAGAGGCGGCAGACAGTTCAGGGCTGACGCTGTACGAACTGATGCAACGGGCGGGAGAGGCGGCGTTTCAGGTCACTCGTGAGGCTTATCCGAACGCCCGGCACTGGCTGGTGCTATGTGGTCATGGCAACAACGGCGGTGATGGTTACGTAGTGGCAAGACTTGCCAAAGCGCTGGGTCTTGAAGTTACGTTGCTGGCGCAGGAAAGTGACAAACCGCTCCCCGAGGAGGCGCAGCAGGCGCGTGATGCCTGGCTTAACGCTGGTGGCGTCATTCACGCGGCGGATATCAATTGGCCAAATAACGTGGACGTCATTATTGATGCGCTGTCAGGCACTGGCTTAAAACATGCGCCGCGTGAGTCTCTCTCGGTATTGATTGAACGTGCCAATTCTCACCCAGCCCCCACCGTGGCGATAGATATTCCCTCCGGCCTGCTGGCGCAGACGGGAGCGACGCCGGGCGCGGTCATCAACGCAGCGCATACCATTACCTTTATTGCACTCAAGCCGGGCCTGCTCACCGGTAAAGCGCGCGATGTCACCGGGCGTCTGCATGTTAACGCACTTGGGCTGGACGACTGGCTGGCGGGACAGAATGCGCCAATTCAACGTTTTGATGTTCAACAGCTTGCGCACTGGCTAACGCCGCGTCGACCCACCTCGCACAAGGGTTCCCACGGTCGACTGGTGATTATCGGCGGTGACCACGGTACGGCAGGCGCAATACGCATGGCCGGGGAAGCCGCGCTGCGAGCAGGTGCCGGGCTGGTCAAAGTGCTGACGCGCAGTGAAAACATTGCGCCTATTTTGACAGCCAGACCGGAACTGATGGTCGATGCGCTGACGCCGCAGACGCTGGAAGAGAGCCTGGCGTGGGCGGATGTAGTGGTGATAGGCCCCGGGCTTGGTCAGCAGGAGTGGGGCAAAAAAGCGCTGCAAAAAGTGGAGAATTTTCGCAAACCGATGCTCTGGGATGCGGATGCGCTGAACCTGCTGGCAATCAACCCCGATAAACGTCACAATCGCGTGATCACGCCGCATCCGGGAGAAGCCGCGCGACTGCTGGGCTGTTCCATTGCAGAAATTGAAGACGATCGCTTACTTTGTGCACAACGTCTGGTAAAACGGTACGGAGGCGTGGTGGTGCTGAAAGGCGCGGGTACGGTTATTGCTGCTGAACAGGCGGAGTTGGGTATTATTGATACCGGCAATGCCGGGATGGCCAGCGGCGGAATGGGGGATGTGCTTTCCGGTATTATTGGCGCATTGCTCGGACAGAAGCTTACCCCGTATGATGCAGCATGTGCGGGATGTGTTGCGCACGGAGCGGCGGCGGATGTGCTGGCGGCGCGTTTTGGTACGCGCGGCATGCTGGCGACAGATCTCTTTACCACGCTACAGCGTATTGTTAACCCTGATGTGATTGACGTTTATCATGATGAATCGAGTAATTCCACTACCTGATGAGCAGGCGACTTTAGACCTGGGACTGCGGGTAGCCAAAGCCTGTGACGGCGCGACGGTTATATATTTGTACGGCGACCTGGGGGCGGGTAAAACCACCTTCAGCCGGGGATTTCTGCAGGCGTTAGGTCATAAAGGTAATGTAAAAAGCCCCACCTACACGCTGGTTGAACCCTATTCACTCGATAACTTGATGGTATATCACTTCGATTTATACCGACTTGCGGACCCAGAGGAGCTGGAATTTATGGGGATCCGCGATTATTTTGCCAATGATGCCATCTGCCTGGTGGAATGGCCGCAACAAGGTAAAGGTGTACTGCCAGACCCGGACGTCGAAATACACATTGAATACCAGGCGCAAGGTCGAGAGGCGCGTGTAAGCGCAGTCTCCTCATCAGGTGATTTATTGCTGGCGCGTTTAGCCGATTAACCTTAAGGGTGGCGGGATGATTTATCGCATCAGAAACTGGCTGATGGCAACCCTGGTCCTGCTGTGCGCGCAGGCAGGGGCCGCCAGCCTCTCCGATCTTCAGGTGTCCAATGGCGATCAACAGGCGCGGATTACGCTGAGCTTTATTGGCGATCCTGAATATGCCGTTTCGCAGGACGGGAAACGAACCGTCGCGCTGGATATTAAACAAACCGGTGTGATTCAGGGGTTACCGCTGCTGTTTAGCGGCAATAATCTGGTGAAATCTATCCGTTCCGGCACGCCAAAAGATGCGCAGTCTCTGCGCCTGGTGGTGGATTTAACCGAGAACGGTAAAGCCGAAGCAGTAAAACGCCAGAACGGCGGCAATTATACCGTCGTGTTTACCATCAACGCTGATGCGCCGCCGCCGCCTCCACCTCCCGTGGTTGCAAAGCGTGTTGAAGCGCCGATTGTTGCCCCACGTCCTGTCGAGCCAGCGCGCAATCCGTTTAAAGCAGAAAACGATCGCACTACGGCTGTGACTAACAGCAATACCTCCACGCGCCCTGCGGCGCGCGCCAGCACCAGCAACGGCGATAAAGTGGTGATTGCCATTGATGCCGGACACGGTGGACAGGATCCTGGCGCTATTGGTCCTGGCGGCACGCGTGAGAAAAACGTCACGATTGCCGTGGCGCGCAAGCTGCGCAGTTTGCTCAATGATGACCCGATGTTTAAAGGTGTACTCACCCGTGATGGTGATTACTTTATCTCGGTGATGGGGCGTTCAGACGTCGCGCGTAAACAAAACGCCAATTTCCTGGTTTCTATTCACGCGGATGCCGCGCCAAATCGTGATGCCACAGGTGCTTCCGTTTGGGTGCTGTCAAACCGTCGGGCGAACAGTGAGATGGCCGGCTGGCTGGAACAGCACGAGAAGCAATCGGAGCTGTTGGGCGGCGCGGGCGATGTGCTGGCAAACAGCCAGTCCGATCCTTATCTCAGCCAGGCCGTACTGGATCTGCAGTTCGGTCATTCGCAGCGCGTCGGGTATGATGTGGCGACCAGCATGATCGGCCAGTTAGAACGTATTGGTTCGATGCATAAGCGTCGTCCAGAACACGCCAGTCTTGGCGTACTGCGTTCGCCTGATATCCCGTCAGTGCTGGTTGAAACTGGCTTTATCAGTAACAACAGCGAAGAGCGCTTGTTGGCGAGCGATGATTATCAGCAGCAACTGGCTGAGGCGATATACAAAGGATTGCGTAACTATTTCCAGGCGCACCCGATGCAAACCGGGCCGCAGGGCGCACCGGCGCAAACCGCCAGCGCCATATCGCCGGGTAACACGTTAACAAATTAAGGATTAGCCATGCCGATTCAGGTTCTACCGCCACAGCTGGCGAACCAGATTGCCGCAGGCGAGGTGGTAGAACGGCCTGCGTCTGTGGTGAAAGAGCTGGTGGAAAACAGCATCGATGCCGGTGCGACGCGCATTGATATCGATATTGAACGCGGCGGCGCGAAGCTTATCCGTATTCGTGACAACGGCTGCGGGATTAAAAAAGACGAGCTGGCGTTGGCGTTGGCGCGTCATGCCACCAGTAAAATAGCCTCGCTTGACGATCTTGAAGCCATCGTGAGCCTCGGATTTCGCGGCGAAGCGCTGGCCAGTATCAGCTCCGTGTCTCGCTTAACCCTTACATCGCGTACGCAAGAACAACCCGAAGCCTGGCAGGCGTATGCCGAAGGGCGTGACATGGATGTCACAGTTAAACCCGCTGCGCATCCGGTGGGAACCACGCTGGAGGTGCTAGATCTGTTCTACAACACCCCGGCGCGGCGCAAATTTATGCGCACCGAGAAAACCGAATTTAATCATATCGACGAGATTATTCGCCGCATTGCGCTGGCGCGTTTTGATGTGACGATAAATTTGTCGCACAACGGCAAAGTGGTGCGTCAGTACCGGGCAGTGGCCGCGGATGGGCAGAAAGAGCGCCGACTGGGCGCGATTTGCGGCACGCCGTTTCTGGAGCATGCGCTGACGATCGAATGGCAGCATGGCGATTTAACATTGCGCGGCTGGGTGGCCGATCCTAACCACACAACGGCAGCACTGGCAGAAATCCAGTACTGCTACGTGAATGGTCGGATGATGCGCGACCGGCTGATCAACCATGCTATCCGCCAGGCCTGTGAAGATAAGCTGGGAGCCGATCAACAGCCCGCTTTTGTGTTGTATCTGGAAATCGATCCGCATCAAGTGGATGTCAACGTACACCCTGCTAAACATGAGGTCCGTTTCCATCAATCCCGGCTGGTGCACGATTTTATTTACCAGGGCGTGTTGAGTGTCCTGCAACAGCAGCTTGAAACGCCGCTGCCGTTGGCTGATGACGACGAACCCGCCCCAAGGCACATTCCGGAAAACCGCGTTGCTGCTGGACGCAACCATTTTGCCGAGCCGGCTCCCGCGCGTGAACCTGCGACACCGCGGTACTCAGCATCCGCTGGCACTGGAAGTGGCAATAGTGGTGGCGGTGGCCGTCAGGCGGGAGCCAGTTGGCCTCGTGCTCAACCCGGATACCAAAAGCAGCAGGGCGAAATTTATCAGCAACTGATGCAGACGCCTGCTCCAACGCGTAAAACGCCGGTCTCTGAAACGCCATCGACGCCTCTGACTGGCAGCAGTCAGGGCTTTGGCCGGGTGCTAACGATAGTTGGTGCAGACTGCGCGTTACTCGAGTGCGATGGCCATATTCGGTTGTTGGCATTACCGGTGGCTGAGCGTTGGCTGCGTCAGGCGCAGTTAACGCCGGATCAGGGAGCGGTTTGTGCTCAACCGTTACTGATCCCTTTACGTCTAAAAGTGACCGCTGATGAAAAAGCGGCACTGCAAAAAGGACAGAGCCAACTGGCTGAGTTGGGCATTGAATTTCAGCTGGATGCGCAGCATGTGACCATCCGGGCGGTGCCTTTACCCTTACGCCAACAAAATTTACAAATCTTGATTCCTGAACTGATAGGCTACCTGGCGCAGCAATCCGTATTCGAGCCGGGCAATATTGCACAGTGGATCGCACGTAACCTGATGAGCGAGCATCCACAGTGGAGCATGGCACAGGCGATTACGCTGTTAGCGGATGTTGAGCGGCTCTGCCCACAACTCGTGAAGGCACCGCCGGGTGGTCTGTTACAACCTGTTGATTTACATTCGGTAATGAATGCCCTGAAACATGAGTGATACCCGTAAGGCGAGCCTGCCAAAGGCGATTTTTTTGATGGGGCCAACGGCCTCCGGTAAAACGGCATTAGCAATTGAATTGCGTAAAGTTTTGCCCATAGAGTTGATAAGCGTTGATTCCGCCCTTATTTACAAGGGGATGGATATCGGTACAGCTAAGCCTGATGCAGCTGAATTACAGGCCGCACCGCACCGATTGCTGGATATCCGCGATCCATCGCAGGCGTACTCCGCTGCGGATTTTCGTCGCGATGCGTTAGCCGAGATGGCCGACATCACCGCCGCGGGCCGTATCCCGTTGCTGGTGGGCGGCACAATGTTATATTTCAAAGCCTTGCTTGAAGGACTGTCGCCGTTACCGTCGGCGGACCCGGAAGTCAGGGCCAGAATTGAGCAGCAGGCGGCAGAGCAGGGTTGGGACGCGTTACACCGACAGCTTCAGGACATCGATCCCGTGGCAGCGGCGCGTATTCATCCAAATGATCCGCAAAGACTTTCCCGGGCACTGGAAGTTTTTTTCATTTCGGGTAAAACTTTAACGGAGCTGACGCAAACGTCAGGAGATGCTTTGCCGTATCAGGTGCATCAGTTTGCAATCGCCCCGGCGAGCCGTGAACTGCTCCATCAGCGAATTGAGCAGCGTTTTCATCAGATGTTAGCTTCAGGTTTTGAAGCAGAAGTCCGGGCGCTTTTTGCCCGTGGAGATTTGCATACGGATTTGCCTTCCATTCGTTGTGTAGGGTATCGCCAGATGTGGTCATACATTGAAGGTGAAATTTCATACGATGAAATGGTTTATAGAGGTGTTTGCGCCACGAGGCAGTTGGCGAAGCGACAGGTAACCTGGTTGCGTGGTTGGGAAGGGGTGCACTGGCTTGACAGTGAAAAGCCTGACCAGGCGCGAAACGAAGTATTACAGGTTGTTGGTGCTATCGCGAACTGAATGTGTACAATTGAAACGTATCGTGCGCAATTTTTCAGAATCGAAAGGTTCAAAGTACAAATAAGCATATAAGGAAAAGAGAGAATGGCTAAGGGGCAATCTTTACAAGATCCGTTCCTGAACGCACTGCGTCGGGAACGTGTTCCAGTTTCTATTTATTTGGTGAATGGTATTAAGCTGCAAGGTCAAATCGAGTCTTTTGATCAGTTCGTGATCCTGTTGAAAAACACGGTCAGCCAGATGGTTTATAAGCACGCGATTTCTACTGTTGTCCCGTCTCGTCCGGTTTCTCATCACAGCAATAATGCCACCGGCGGCACAGGCAGCAACTACCATCACGGTAGCAACGCGCAAGGTTCATCTGCGCAACAGGACAGCGAAGAAACCGAATAAGGTTATTAGCTGTTTTACATACGGGGAGCCAGCGATCCTGTGTTCCCCGTTGATTTATATTAAGGGGTTGACGCTTGTTTGACCGTTATGATGCCGGTGAGCAGGCGGTACTGGTACACATCTATTTTTCGCAAGACAAAGATATGGAAGACCTCCAGGAGTTTGAATCTCTGGTTTCTTCCGCCGGTGTCGAAGCAATGCAGGTGATTACCGGGAGCCGTAAAGCACCGCACCCGAAGTATTTTGTTGGTGAAGGTAAGGCAATCGAAATTGCCGAAGCCGTAAAAGCGACTGGCGCTGCGGTGGTGATTTTTGATCATGCTCTAAGCCCTGCCCAGGAACGTAACCTGGAACAGTTGTGCCAGTGTCTTGTTATCGACAGGACTGGTCTCATTTTAGATATTTTTGCCCAGCGTGCGCGAACCCATGAGGGTAAGTTGCAGGTTGAGCTGGCGCAGTTGCGCCATATGGCTACGCGTCTGGTCCGTGGCTGGACTCACCTTGAACGGCAAAAGGGCGGGATTGGTTTGCGCGGTCCGGGTGAAACCCAGCTCGAAACCGACCGTCGTTTGCTGCGTAATCGCATTTTGCAGATACAGTCGCGCCTGGAAAAAGTTGAAAAGCAACGTGAGCAGGGGCGACAGTCGCGCAAGAAAGCGGATGTCCCAACCGTATCACTGGTGGGATATACCAACGCCGGAAAATCCACCCTGTTCAACCAGATCACCGAAGCCCGGGTCTACGCAGCGGATCAGCTGTTTGCGACCCTGGACCCGACGCTACGCAGAATAGACGTGGCGGACGTGGGTGAGACCGTGCTGGCGGATACCGTTGGGTTTATCCGTCATTTGCCGCACGACCTGGTGGCGGCGTTTAAGGCCACCTTGCAGGAAACACGTCAGGCGACATTGTTGCTGCACGTTATTGATGCAGCAGATTTTCGTGTGCAGGAAAACATTGAGGCCGTCGACACGGTGCTCGAAGAGATCGATGCGCATGAGATCCCGACCCTGCTGGTGATGAATAAAATCGATATGTTGGATGACTTTGAGCCGCGTATCGACAGAGATGAAGAGAATAAACCCATTCGCGTTTGGGTATCAGCGCAAACGGGGATTGGTATACCACAACTTTTTCAGGCTTTGACTGAGCGACTTTCCGGTGAGGTGGCGCAGCATACGTTGCGTTTGCCGCCGCAGGAAGGGCGTTTGAGAAGCCGGTTTTATCAACTTCAGGCAATAGAAAAAGAGTGGATGGAGGAGGACGGCAGCGTAGGTCTGCAGGTTCGTATGCCGATCGTAGACTGGCGTCGCCTCTGTAAACAAGAACCGGCACTGGAAGACTATGTTGTCTGATCTGACGGATATGGCCTGAAGATTTTTTCGCCTCTATACCTTGTGGATTTTGTGCGGCAGGAAGGCGGCAAGTCCTGAAATCTCCAGGAGCATAGTCAACTATGTGACTGGCGTTGAGGGACGCAGCCAACGCAACGGCAGCGCAAAAGACGCAGGTATAGCATCGCATAACAAATATGGAGCACAAAAATGGCGTGGAATCAGCCCGGTAATAACGGACAAGACCGCGACCCCTGGGGAAGCAGCAAACCTGGCGGCAACCCTGAGGGAAATGGAAACAAAGGTGGTCGCGAGCAGGGACCTCCCGATCTGGACGATATCTTCCGCAAACTGAGTAAAAAGCTCGGTGGTCTGGGTGGCGGTAAAGGTACTGGCTCTGGCGGCGGTAGTTCATCGCAAGGCCCGCGTCCGCAACTGGGCGGTCGAGTCTTTACTATCGCAGCGGCCGCTATCGTCATTATCTGGGCGGCCAGCGGTTTCTATACCATTAAAGAAGCGGAACGCGGCGTGGTGACACGCTTCGGTAAATTCAGCCATTTGGTTGAACCGGGTCTGAACTGGAAACCGACCTTTGTCGACGAAGTGACACCGGTCAACGTTGAAGCCGTGCGTGAACTTGCCGCATCCGGCGTCATGCTGACCTCTGACGAAAACGTCGTGCGCGTCGAAATGAACGTACAGTACCGCGTGACCGATCCGCAGCGTTACCTGTTTAGCGTAACCAGCGCGGATGACAGTCTGCGTCAGGCTACCGACAGTGCCCTGCGTGGGGTTATCGGTAAATACACCATGGACCGTATCTTGACCGAAGGTCGTACCGTTATTCGTAGCGATACCCAACGCGAACTGGAAGAAACGATCCGTCCGTACAACATGGGTATCACTCTGCTGGACGTCAACTTCCAGGCTGCACGTCCGCCGGAAGAAGTAAAAGCCGCGTTTGACGATGCTATCGCAGCACGTGAAAACGAACAGCAGTACATCCGTGAAGCGGAAGCGTACACCAACGAAGTTCAGCCGCGTGCAAACGGCCAGGCGCAGCGTATTCTGGAAGAAGCGCGTGCGTATAAGACTCAGACAATCCTGGAAGCACAGGGTGAAGTGGCTCGCTTCGCAAAAATTCTGCCGGAATATAAAGCCGCACCGCAAATTACCCGCGAGCGTCTGTATATCGAAACCATGGAAAAAGTGCTGAGCAATACCCGCAAAGTCCTGGTTAACGATAAAGGCAGCAATTTGATGGTTCTGCCGCTGGATCAAATGCTGAAAGGTGGTAGTGCACCAGCAGCAAAGACTGACAGCAGTTCAAACCTGCTGCGTCTGCCGCCAGCAACGACTTCCAGCACTGGAGCAAGCAACACATCGTCCACCAGTCAGGGCGATATTATGGACCAACGCCGCGCGAATGCGCAGCGTAACGACTACCAGCGTCAGGGGGAATAACGATGCGTAAGTCAGTTATTGCGATTATCATCATCGTTCTGGTAGTTCTGTTCATGTCTGTCTTTGTGGTCAAAGAAGGCGAGCGCGGTATTACTCTGCGCTTTGGTAAAGTTCTGCGTGACGATGAAAACAAGCCGCTGGTCGTTGCACCAGGCCTGCACTTCAAGATTCCGTTTATTGAATCTGTGAAGATGCTGGATGCGCGTATTCAGACCATGGACAACCAGGCCGATCGCTTTGTTACCAAAGAGAAGAAAGACCTGATCGTTGACTCCTACATCAAGTGGCGCATCAGTGACTTTAGCCGTTACTACCTGGCAACGGGCGGTGGCGATGTTTCTCAGGCGGAAGTCCTGCTGAAACGTAAGTTCTCTGACCGTCTGCGTTCTGAAATTGGTCGTCTGGACGTGAAGGACATCGTTACCGATTCCCGCGGTCGTCTGACCCTGGAAGTTCGTGACGCGCTGAACTCCGGTTCTGCTGGCACGGAAGATGAAGTGGCGACTCCGGCAGCAGATAGCGCGATTGCCGAAGCGGCTGAACGTGTTCAGGCTGAAACGAACGGTAAAGTACCGGTCATCAACCCGAACAGTATGGCAGCATTGGGCATCGAAGTAGTTGACGTGCGTATTAAGCAAATCAACCTGCCTGCTGAAGTGTCCGAGGCTATCTACAACCGTATGCGCGCTGAGCGTGAAGCGGTAGCGCGTCGCCATCGTTCACAAGGCCAGGAAGAGGCGGAAAAACTGCGTGCAACGGCTGACTATGAAGTCACTAAAACGCTGGCAGAATCTGAGCGTCAGGGCCGTATTATGCGCGGTGAAGGCGATGCAGAAGCCGCTAAGCTGTTTGCCGATGCGTTCAGTCAGGATCCGGACTTCTACGCCTTTATCCGTAGCCTGCGTGCTTACGAGAAGAGCTTTGAAGGGAATCAGGACGTGATGGTCATGAGCCCGGACAGCGATTTCTTCCGCTACATGAAGACACCAAATACCGCGACACGCTAATCGCGTTCCAGCGGTTTTAAAGCAGCAAAACCACCGGCATCTCCAGGGATGCGGTGGTTTTCTTTTTATATAAGGGCGATGGATGAATTCAACAATTTTGCTGGCGCTCGCGCTGGTTTTGGTGCTGGAAGGGCTGGGTCCGATGCTTTATCCCAGCGCATGGAAGAAAATGATCTCTGCAATGGCGCAACTTCCCGAAAATATTTTGCGTCGTTTTGGTGGAGGTCTTGTGGTTGCGGGCGTTGTGGTCTACTACATGTTGAGGAAAACGATTGGCTGATCATTAAGTAGACTAATTTGCGGATTTTCGCATGCAAAAAGTGCTGTATATCTGAAAAAGCGGTGGTAGAATCCATTTTTAAGCAAACGGTGATTTTGAAAAATGGGTAACAACGTCGTCGTACTGGGCACCCAATGGGGTGACGAAGGTAAAGGGAAGATCGTCGATCTTCTGACTGAACGGGCTAAATATGTTGTGCGCTACCAGGGTGGTCACAACGCAGGCCATACTCTCGTAATCAACGGTGAAAAAACCGTCCTCCATCTTATTCCATCAGGCATTCTTCGCGAAAACGTAATCAGCATCATCGGTAACGGTGTTGTTCTGTCTCCGTCCGCGCTGATGAAAGAAATGAAAGGACTGGAAGATCGTGGTATCCCGGTTCGCGAGCGCCTGCTGCTGTCTGAAGCTTGTCCGCTGATCCTTGATTATCACGTTGCGTTGGATAACGCTCGTGAGAAAGCGCGTGGCGAGAAAGCGATCGGTACTACCGGTCGTGGTATCGGTCCGGCTTATGAAGACAAAGTAGCTCGTCGCGGTCTGCGTGTTGGCGATCTGTTTGATAAAGCAACTTTCGCTGAAAAACTGAAAGAAGTGATGGAATATCACAACTTCCAGCTGGTGAATTTCTATAAAGTTGAAGCAGTTGACTACCAGAAAGTGCTGGATGATGTGATGGCTATCGCCGACATCCTGACCTCAATGGTTGTTGATGTTTCCGATCTGCTGGACCAGGCGCGTAAGCGTGGCGATTTCGTCATGTTTGAAGGTGCGCAGGGTACGCTGCTGGATATCGACCACGGTACCTATCCGTACGTAACGTCCTCCAACACCACCGCAGGTGGCGTGGCAACCGGCTCCGGCCTGGGCCCACGTTATGTGGACTACGTTCTGGGTATCATCAAAGCTTACTCTACTCGTGTAGGTGCGGGTCCGTTCCCGACTGAGCTGTTTGATGACGTTGGCGAGTTCCTGTGCAAACAAGGTAACGAGTATGGCGCGACCACCGGTCGTCGTCGTCGTACCGGTTGGCTGGATTCCGTTGCTGTACGCCGTGCAGTACAGATTAACTCCCTGTCTGGCTTCTGCCTGACCAAACTGGACGTACTGGACGGTTTGAAAGAGGTGAAAATCTGTGTTGCTTACCGTATGCCGGACGGCCGCGAAGTAACGACTACTCCGCTGGCAGCTGACGACTGGAAAGGTATCGAGCCGATTTACGAAACCATGCCGGGTTGGTCTGAATCCACCTTCGGCGTGAAGGAACGTAGCGGTCTGCCGCAGGCAGCGCTGAACTACATCAAGCGTATTGAAGAACTGACCGGTGTGCCGATTGATATTATCTCAACTGGCCCAGACCGTACTGAAACCATGATCCTGCGCGACCCGTTCGACGCATAATTCTGGTTATAGCGTAGCGTCAAACGGCGCTGCGCTTGCACTAATTTATGCCGGATAAGGTGCTTTGCATCAGAATCCGGCTTAAAATCACGTAAGTTCCTCGCTTTTTTCCTTCCCGAACTGAAATAAATTAGCGACCTGGCTGGTGGCTGGTTTATCATCAATGTAATTAATACTACCAGGTATATCCGTTTTATCCCTTTTCCTGAGGTTGATGTGCAGTTAACAAGTTTCACCGATTACGGATTACGTGCGCTAATCTACATGGCGTCACTTCCCGAAGGACGTATGACCAGTATTTCTGAGGTGACAGAAGTCTACGGCGTGTCCCGTAATCATATGGTCAAAATAATCAATCAACTTAGCCGGGCGGGCTTTGTTACTGCTATTCGAGGAAAAAATGGCGGTATCCGCCTGGGTAAACCCGCTAAGGATATTGGTATTGGTGATGTGGTTCGCGAGCTGGAACCCTTATCGTTGGTCAACTGTAGCAGCGAGTTTTGCCATATTACCCCGGCCTGTCGACTCAAACAGGCGCTTTCTAAAGCAGTGCAAAGTTTTCTCACGGAACTGGACAACTACACACTTGCTGATTTGGTTGAAAAGAATCAACCGCTTTATAAATTATTGCTGGTGGAGTAACGACTCCCGCCAGCAGCGATGATGACGGAGGAACCGACATGTCACAAGATCCTTTCCAGGAACGCGAAGCAGAAAAATACGCGAATCCTATCCCGAGCCGGGAATTTATCCTCGAACATTTAACTAAACGTGAAAAGCCGGCCAACCGCGATGAGCTGGCCGCTGAACTCAATATTGAAGGTGAAGAGCAGCAAGAAGCGCTGCGTCGTCGCCTGCGCGCGATGGAGCGTGACGGACAACTGGTCTTCACCCGTCGTCAATGCTATGCGCTGCCGGAGCGTCTCGACCTGCTGAAAGGTACCGTTATTGGCCACCGTGATGGCTACGGCTTTCTGCGCGTTGAAGGCCGCAAAGATGACCTGTATCTGTCCAGCGAGCAAATGAAAACCTGCATTCATGGCGATCAGGTGCTGGCGCAGCCGTTGGGCGCGGACCGTAAAGGTCGCCGCGAAGCGCGTATTGTGCGCGTACTGGTGCCGAAAACCAGCCAGATTGTCGGCCGCTACTTCACCGACGCTGGTGTTGGATTTGTCGTCCCAGACGACAGCCGCCTGAGCTTCGATATTCTGATCCCGCCGGAAGAGGTAATGGGCGCTCGTATGGGCTTTGTGGTTGTCGTTGAACTGACCCAGCGTCCAACTCGCCGCACTAAAGCGGTGGGTAAAATTGTTGAAGTGCTGGGTGACAACATGGGAACCAGCATGGCCGTTGATATGGCCCTGCGTACTCATGAAATCCCATATATCTGGCCGCAGGCGGTTGAGAAACAGGTCGCCGGGCTGAAAGAAGAAGTGCCGGAAGAGGCGAAAGTAGGACGTGTCGATCTGCGCTCCCTGCCGCTGGTGACTATCGATGGCGAAGATGCGCGTGACTTCGACGATGCGGTTTATTGCGAGAAGAAACGCGGCGGTGGTTGGCGTTTATGGGTGGCGATTGCTGACGTAAGCTATTACGTTCGCCCGCCGACTCCGCTGGACCAGGAAGCGCGTAGCCGTGGCACATCCGTTTACTTCCCGTCGCAGGTTGTTCCGATGCTGCCGGAAGTGCTGTCCAACGGATTGTGTTCACTCAACCCGCAGGTGGACAGGTTGTGTATGGTCTGTGAAATGACCATTTCGTCGAAAGGCCGTTTAACCGGCTTTAAATTCTACGAAGCGGTCATGAGTTCCCACGCACGTCTGACCTACACCAAGGTCTGGCATATGCTGCAAGGCGACCAGGAGCTGCGTGAGCAGTACGCACCGCTGGTTAAACACATTGAAGAGCTGCATAACCTCTACAAAGTGCTGGATAAGGCCCGTGAAGAGCGTGGCGGTATCTCGTTTGAAAGTGAAGAGGCGAAGTTTATCTTCAATGCTGAACGCCGTATTGAGCGTATCGAGCAGACGCAGCGTAACGACGCGCACAAGCTGATTGAAGAGTGCATGATCATGGCGAACATCTCCGCGGCACGATTCGTTGAGAAAGCCAAAGAGCCAGCGCTGTTCCGTATTCACGATAAGCCGACGACCGAAGCGATTAACTCGTTCCGTTCCGTCCTGTCAGAGCTGGGGCTGGAGCTGCCTGGTGGCAACAAACCTGAGCCGCGTGATTACGCTGAACTGCTGGAGTCGATTGCTGACCGTCCTGACGCAGAAATGCTGCAAACCATGCTGCTGCGTTCGATGAAGCAGGCGATTTATGATCCGGAAAACCGTGGTCACTTTGGCCTGGCGCTGCAATCTTATGCACACTTTACTTCACCGATCCGTCGTTACCCGGATCTCTCCTTGCACCGGGCGATTAAGTATCTGCTGGCGCAGGAGCAGGGCCATAAGGGCAACACCACGGAAACCGGTGGCTACCATTATTCGATGGAAGAGATGCTGCAACTGGGTCAGCACTGTTCGATGGCCGAGCGCCGTGCTGATGAAGCCACGCGTGATGTCTCTGACTGGCTGAAGTGCGACTTCATGCTGGACCAGGTGGGTAATGTCTTCAAAGGCGTGATTGCCAGCGTGACCGGATTTGGTTTCTTTGTCCGTCTTGATGAACTGTTTATCGACGGTCTGGTGCATGTCTCCTCTCTGGATAACGACTACTATCGTTTCGACCAGGTTGGGCAGCGCCTGACGGGGGAATCCAGCGGCCAGATGTATCGCCTGGGCGATCGCGTGGAAGTTCGCGTGGAAGCAGTCAACATGGACGAGCGTAAGATCGACTTCAGCTTGATCTCCAGCGAACGTGCGCCGCGTAATGAAGGGAAAACCGCGCGCGAAAAAGCCAAAAAAGGCGATGCGGGTAAAAATACCGGTAAACGTCGTCAGATGGGCAAAAAGGTGAATTTCGAGCCGGACAGCGCTTTCCGCGGCGAGAAGAAAGGCAGAGCCAAACCTCAGGCGGATAAGAATGCGGCTGAGAAGAAAGGTGATAAAAAAGCGAAAAAGCCTTCGGCAAAAACGCTTAAAATTGCTGCCGCCACTAAAGCTAAACGTGCGGCGAAAAAGAAAGTCGCACAATAACAGCCATAGACTGTAAGTCGGGCAACCTTCGCGTTGCCCGGCGTTACGCATAAACTATTAACGAGTACATTCATGAGTGAAATGATTTACGGCATCCATGCGGTGCAGGCCCTGCTGGAACGTGCGCCTGAGCGCTTCCAGGACGTCTTTATTCTCAAAGGTCGTGAAGATAAACGCCTGCTGCCGCTGATCCACGCACTGGAAGCACAGGGTGTTGTCATTCAACTGGCTAACCGTCAGTTTCTGGATGAGAAAAGCGAGGGTGCGGTACATCAGGGGATTATTGCTCGCGTGAAGCCGGGCCGTCAGTATCAGGAAAACGATCTGCCGGATCTGATTGCTACGCTCGATCAGCCGTTCTTTTTGATTCTCGATGGCGTCACCGATCCGCATAACCTGGGTGCATGCCTGCGTAGCGCTGATGCTGCTGGCGTACATGCTGTAATCGTACCGAAGGATCGTTCCGCACAGTTGAATGCGACGGCGAAAAAAGTGGCCTGTGGTGCGGCAGAAAGCGTACCGCTGATCCGCGTGACCAACCTGGCGCGCACCATGCGTATGCTGCAGGAAGAGAATATCTGGATCGTCGGAACCGCAGGTGAAGCCGACCATACTCTCTATCAGAGCAAAATGACCGGTCGTCTGGCGCTGGTGATGGGCGCAGAGGGTGAAGGTATGCGCCGTCTGACCCGCGAACACTGTGACGAACTGATCAGCATCCCGATGGCAGGGAGCGTTTCGTCATTGAACGTTTCAGTTGCGACGGGCATCTGCCTGTTTGAAGCCGTCCGCCAGCGCGGCTAATTCATTCTCTATGTCTCTTAAGCCATCCCTCGGGATGGCTTTTTTGTGACCTGAATCCCAGGCACTCTCTTGTCTGGCTGACCATACTTAAAGCGACGGCCATTGACGGAGGGAGACACAATGCACTGGCAAACGCATACCGTTTTTAACCAACCTGTACCGCTCAATAACAGTAACTTATATTTGTCCGATGGCGCGCTGTGCGAAGCGATTATCCGCGAAGGCGCTGGTTGGGACAGCGATCTTCTCGCCAGTATTGGTCAGCAGCTAGGGACTGCCGAGTCGCTCGAACTGGGCCGTCTGGCCAATGCTTTTCCACCTGAACTGTTGCGCTACGACCCGCAGGGGCAGCGGCTGGATGATGTGCGTTTTCATCCTGCCTGGCATTTGCTGATGCAGGGATTATGCGCCAACCGCGTACATAATCTGGCCTGGGAAGAAGATGCGAGGCAGGGAACATTTGTTGCCCGGGCGGCGCGTTTCATGCTGCATGCGCAGGTTGAAGCTGGCACGTTGTGTCCGGTGACCATGACTTTTGCCGCCACGCCGCTGTTACTTCAAATGTTACCCGCCC
The DNA here is from genome assembly GCF_030332785.1 of Citrobacter sp. Cpo069. Lineage (NCBI taxonomy): Bacteria > Pseudomonadati > Pseudomonadota > Gammaproteobacteria > Enterobacterales > Enterobacteriaceae > Citrobacter > Citrobacter sp. Cpo069. The sequence continues at coordinate 113,538 of NZ_JAOWHD010000056.1, read as the reverse complement.
CCTTTCACGACTGGCTTACGCCGCTGCTAAGCGACCGTTATGACTCGCATTTGCTGCCCGGTGGGCAAAAGCGTGGGCTGCTTATCGGTATGGGCATGACCGAGAAGCAGGGTGGTTCAGATGTGCTGAGCAATACCACTCAGGCAGAACGTCTTGCTGACGGCTCGTATCGGCTGGTGGGACATAAGTGGTTTTTCTCCGTGCCGCAAAGCGATGCCCATTTAGTGCTGGCCCAGGCTAAGGGGGGATTATCCTGCTTTTTTGTGCCGCGATTTTTACCTGACGGGCAGCGTAATGCTATCCGTCTTGAGAGATTGAAAGATAAGTTAGGCAACCGCTCCAACGCCAGCTGCGAGGTTGAATTCCACGATGCGATTGGCTGGCTATTGGGTGACGAAGGGGAAGGTATACGCCATATCCTGAAAATGGGGGGGATGACGCGTTTTGACTGTGCGCTCGGTAGTCACGGTATGATGCGGCGTGCTTTTTCCGTCGCGATTTACCATGCTCACCAGCGACAGGTTTTTGGCAAGCCATTGATTGAACAGCCGATGATGCGTCAAGTGTTAGGTCGGATGGCGCTCCAACTGGAAGGTCAAACGGCGTTACTGTTTCGACTGGCGCGGGCCTGGGACCGCCGTGCTGATGCTAAAGAAGCGCTGTGGGCCAGGTTGTTCACGCCAGCAGCGAAATTCTCCGTTTGCAAAAGCGGTATGCCATTTGTGGCAGAGGCGATGGAAGTGCTGGGTGGGATTGGCTATTGCGAGGAGAGCGAGCTGCCGCGTTTGTATCGTGAAATGCCGGTAAACAGTATCTGGGAAGGCTCTGGTAACATTATGTGCCTTGATGTATTGCGGGTACTGACCAAACAACCCGGCATATACGAGATGCTCAGTGAAGCCTTTGCGGAAGTCAAAGGGCAAGACCGACATTACGATCGAATGGTACGTCAGCTCCAGCAGCGTTTACGTAAACCCAGCGAGGCATTGGGGCGGGAGATTACGCAGCAGCTTTTTCAGCTTGGTTGCGGAGCGCAGATGTTGCGCTATGCCTCTCCACCAGTGGCGCAGGCCTGGTGCCAAATGATGCTTGATACGCGGGGGGGACTACGATTGTCTGAGCAGGTGCTGAATGATTTGCTTCTGCGGGCAACGGGGGGATTACGGTAATAATATGCCTGATGGCGACGCTTTCGCGTCTTATCATGTCTACAGTTCACTGTAGCTCAGATAAGTTTACGCCATCCGGCAATGTGTTAAGCATAGAGTATGGCCTGTACGCGCCAGTTGTCGGGCTGCTGATCTTCGTACATTTGAATGATCCGATACCATGAGGCACCTTGTTCATCCGCTTTTAACGCGACAACACGTTCTACATCCTGCGGATTTCCTGCAATGTTACTGACAGATATCTGGCCAATTTCGTTCAGGCCAGTAACACAGTCAGCACTGGCGAATTCGGCAGACTGCGCCGTAGTACCTACCAGTCCGGCAGAAAGCAGCAGTGAGGATAAGGCAAGTGATTGTTTCATCGTCAGCTCCATTATTCGTACCCCTACACACGGCAGGGCATTCCATCGCGATAATAAACCTCAAGCTTCCTGCTGTTGGTTTATTGTGCACAGGTAAACGCATAGGGGCGCAAAGCAATGTAAAGCTGACTAAATTTCAACCCAATGTTATTTACGATACAAAATAGCCTGTGAATACCATTGGCCTGTCACGATAGTTTCATCCACTAATAAAACCACGTAGTAATCAGCTTTAGCCGCGGCGGCTTTGGCACGGATCTCTGCCAGCGCATCATCCGGAGAGCCTCTTACCAGCGCGCTAACCGTCCCTAATCGCTGTAACCCATTACTCTGGTCACGGCGGATCTCCTGCGGGTGGTCGGCAACGGGCGGTGCGGGTTGTGGCGTTCCCTGTAGCACGCTACAGGCGCTTAAAAACATAACCAACAACAAAGAGGCAAACCGACGCATAACTCTATCTCGTTTCCTGATAGCCATAGTGTAGTGCCTTATTAATTTCCCTTTAGGGGAATGTTCCCGAATTGTTATCTCTCACGCGATTTTCGAATGAAAATGTTGCGAAAGCGTAACCCAGTTCTCAACATTATGAATCATTGCCGAACACATTCGCTTGCGTTAAGTATTGCTGCATGGCATACCAGAAAGAAAGAGGCGACAAATGATCGAAATTGAAACACGACAGTTGGCGGGTATCCCTGTCCTGCACGCCGTTCCGGCTGGCAAACGCGAATGTTCACTCCCTTGTATTATCTTCTATCACGGGTTTACCTCTTCAAGCCTGGTTTACAGCTATTTTGCCGTTGCTCTGGCTCAGGCCGGGTTCCGGGTCGTCATGCCAGATGCGCCAGACCATGGCGCTCGCTTCAAAAGCGATGCCCAGGTGCGGATGCATCGCTTCTGGCATATTTTGCAGCAAAATATGCAGGAGTTTACGACGTTACGTGCGGCGCTGGTGGCGGAAAATTGGCTTTCAGATGAGCGGCTTGCCGTCGGTGGGGCGTCGATGGGGGGAATGACAGCATTGGGCATAATGGCGCGCCATCCTGAGGTTAAATGTGTAGCCAGCCTGATGGGTTCAGGCTATTTTACCCGTCTTGCGCAGACGCTGTTTCCCCCTTTACTGGTTCAGACCCCAGAGCAACAGGCGGAATTTGATGCCGTTATCGCCCCGCTTGCCGAATGGGATGTTACGCATCAGTTACCACGCCTCGCTGACAGGCCGTTGCTGCTGTGGCATGGACAGGATGATGATGTTGTACCGGCTGTTGAAACTTTCCGCTTACAGCAAGCGCTGATTCAGGCAGGTTTGGACAACAATCTGACCTGCCTGTGGGAAGCGGGCGTACGACATCGCATCACGCCAGAAGCGCTGGCTGCGACGGTGACGTTTTTCCGCCAGCACCTTTAAACGCGCATAATGCTCACGCCCTGAGCTTCGAGTTGTTGCAGGATCTCAGGGTTCGCATTTTTGCCGGTAATCAGCATATCGATTTGATCGGCGCGGCTGAACAGCATCCCCGCGCGTTCACCGACCTTACTGCTATCGACCAACACCACCAGTTTGCCCACCACGTTAAGCATCTTCTGCTCCGCCATCGCGGTGAGCATATCGGTTTTATACAGTCCATCTGCGGTCAACCCTTTGCCACTGGTGAACATCCAGTGCCCGGCATACAGGCTATTTTCACTGCCTTGCGGGCTAAGCGTGATGGATTGGCTTTTGTTATATTGCCCTCCCATGATGATCACGCTGTCATGCTCCTGGTCGATCAGATAGTTTGCCAGCGGCAGATAATTAGTGATGATCTGCACCGGCTTGCCGCACATTTCGCGACCCAGCAGAAAGGCGGTCGATCCGCAGTTGATCACCACGCTTTCACCCGCATTCACAAGCTGGGATGCCGCCTTGGCAATGCGAACTTTTTCATCGTGGTTCTGTGCCTGGTGCAGATTCATTGGCGTCCAGCGCGGTCGCTGCTGGGTAATAGCTTCTGCGCCGTTGCGGACTTTCTTGAGTTTGCCGCTTTCATCGAGTTTGTTGATATCCCGGCGTGCTGTGGCGGGTGAAATCCCCAGACGCTCAATCACGTTCTCAACGGTAACAAAGCCCAACTGCGCCAGCATATCCAGCAATATTTGATGTCTTTGTGCTTCAGTCATGAGCTATTCCGATACAAATTGATTTGAAAAGATGATATTTGAAATAGCCTGGAAATACTAAAGTAAATGGGAAAAAATGCCGGGATGGCCCGGCATTTTGTGTGGTTCACAAGAACGATTTAAACGGTAAATCCGGTTCAATCGTGAAGCAGTCGTCAAAGCCGCGCGGATAGTGATATTCAAAGTTATCTTTGTCCAGCGGCCAGGTGAACTTGCCACCCACCTGCCAGATAAAAGGCTTAAAGCCATACTTCAGCCGATCTTTTTTCATCTCCCACAGTACGCGGATCTCCTGAGGATCGGCCTGGAAGTTTGACCAGATATCGTGATGGAAAGGGATCACCACTTTTGTATTCAGGGCCTCCGCCATACGCAGCATGTCGGAACTGGTCATTTTGTCCGTAATTCCCCGTGGATTCTCGCCGTAGGATCCGAGCGCGACGTCGATCTGGTGCTCATTGCCATGCTTTGCATAGTAGTTGGAGTAGTGTGAATCACCGCTGTGATAAAGCGTACCGCCCGGCGTTTTGAACAGATAGTTTACGGCGCGGGCATCCATACCATCCGGCAGCACGCCTGCCGCTTTTTGATCGGCAGGAAGCGTGATCAATGCCGTACGATCAAACGCATCAAGCGCATGAATTTCAATATCTTTCACTTTCACCACATCGCCAGGTTTTACCACGATGCAGCGCTCTTTTGGTACACCCCAACCGATCCACAGATCCACACAAGTCTGCGGTCCAATAAACGGCACGTCGTCGGCACAGTTCTGCATGACGGCTGCTGCAACATTTACGTCGATGTGATCGTTATGATCGTGCGTGGCCAGCACCGCATCGATCTGACGAATGGCAAACGGATCAAGAACAAACGGCGTGGTGCGCAGGTTTGGCTGCAGCTTCTTCACGCCCGCCATGCGTTGCATCTGGTGACCGGTTTTCATCAGCGGGTTACCGTGACTCTGTTTACCCGTACCGCACCAGAAATCGACGCAGACGTTAGTTCCGCCTTCAGACTTTAGCCAAATTCCGGTGCAGCCAAGCCACCACATAGCGAAAGTGCCAGGTGCGACCTGTTCCTGCTCGATCTCTTCATTGAGCCAGCTTCCCCACTCCGGGAATGTGCTCAGAATCCATGATTCACGCGTGATGCTTTTTACTTTACTCATCGCAATTACCTTCATGTTTGTTCAAGTTGAATCAAATGATGATTTGTTTTGATTGATACTGACATCATTTTCTCAAGAAGGCAATGCGCTGATTTTTGGTGTTGAATGGGAAAATGTGAACAAATAACAACGTGACAAGATGGTTTATATGAAATGTATTTTTGTATTTTATTGTTTTAAATGAATTTATTTTGGTGTGTATGAATTTGAAGTAAATCCACTCTGCAAGTAAGAGAATTATTTGCGTACTTCATCACATTTAATCAAATTCAATCTTGTTGTGATTACTTTTGAAAATTAGAGTGAGGGCACAACATCCTGGGCATCTGTAATGAATGTTCAGCAACTTCGTCTACTGGAGATCGTTATGGAGATCCTCTACAACATCTTTACCGTCTTTTTTAATCAGGTCATGACCAATGCACCGTTGCTGTTGGGTATTGTGACCTGCCTCGGCTACATCCTGTTGCGTAAAAGTGTCAGCGTCATTATCAAAGGCACGATCAAAACGATTATCGGTTTTATGTTATTGCAGGCAGGGTCGGGCATTCTGACCAGCACGTTTAAACCGGTGGTGGCGAAGATGTCTGAGGTTTACGGTATCAATGGCGCGATCTCCGATACCTATGCCTCCATGATGGCAACCATCGAACGAATGGGTGATGCCTACAGTTGGGTAGGGTACGCCGTACTGTTAGCGCTGGCGCTGAACATTTGTTACGTACTGCTACGGCGTATTACCGGCATTCGAACCATCATGCTGACTGGGCACATCATGTTCCAGCAGGCGGGGCTGATTGCTGTCTCTTTCTACATCTTTGGTTACCCGATGTGGACCACCATCATCTGTACCGCGGTGCTGGTGTCGCTCTACTGGGGCATTACCTCCAATATGATGTACAAACCGACGCAGGAAGTAACTGACGGCTGTGGTTTTTCCATCGGTCACCAGCAGCAGTTCGCCTCCTGGATTGCTTACAAAGTCGCGCCGTATCTGGGTAAGAAAGAGGAGAGCGTAGAAGATCTCAAGCTGCCGGGCTGGCTGAATATCTTCCATGACAACATCGTTTCCACCGCGATTGTGATGACCATCTTTTTCGGGGCGATCCTGCTCTCTTTCGGCATAGATGTGGTTCAGGCGATGGCGGGTAAAACCCACTGGACGGTCTATATCCTGCAAACCGGTTTTTCGTTTGCTGTCGCTATCTTCATCATCACCCAGGGCGTACGTATGTTCGTTGCTGAACTTTCAGAAGCGTTCAACGGTATCTCTCAACGTCTGATCCCCGGCGCGGTGTTGGCTATCGACTGCGCAGCGATTTACAGCTTTGCCCCCAACGCGGTGGTCTGGGGCTTTATGTGGGGTACCATCGGCCAACTGATCGCGGTAGGTATTCTGGTTGCCTGCGGCTCTTCCATCCTGATTATCCCAGGCTTTATCCCGATGTTCTTCTCGAACGCCACTATCGGCGTATTTGCTAACCACTTTGGCGGCTGGCGCGCGGCGCTCAAGATTTGCCTGGTGATGGGGATGATCGAAATCTTCGGCTGCGTCTGGGCGGTTAAGCTCACCGGTATGAGCGCCTGGATGGGCATGGCGGACTGGTCAATTCTGGCACCGCCGATGATGCAAGGCTTTGCCTCCATCGGCATCGTGTTTATGGCCGTCATTATTCTGATTGCACTGGCTTATATGTTTTTCGCAGGGCGCACGTTGCGTGCTGAGGAAGACGCAGAAAAACAACTGGCAGAACACTCTGCTTAATAAGGAGTTCCGATTATGACCGTACGTATTCTGGCTGTGTGTGGCAATGGGCAGGGCAGTTCCATGATCATGAAAATGAAGGTGGACCAGTTTTTAACCCAGTCAAATATTGACCATACGGTAAACAGCTGCGCCGTGGGCGAATACAAAAGTGAACTGAGCGGCGCGGATATCATCATCGCCTCTACGCATATCGCCGGTGAGATTACCGTTTCTGGCAATAAATATGTCGTTGGCGTACGCAACATGCTGTCTCCTGCCGATTTTGGACCAAAACTGCTGGAAGTGATCAAAGCGCATTTCCCGCAGGACGTGAAGTAAGGGGCGGCATATGAAATTACGTGACTCGCTGGCAGACAATAATTCCATCCTTTTGCAAGCCGAGGCCAGTACCTGGCAGGAAGCGGTAAAGCTTGGTGTGGATCTGCTGGTTAAGGCCGATGTGGTTGAACCACGCTACTACCAGGCCATCCTTGATGGCGTTGAGCAGTTTGGCCCGTACTTTGTGATTGCACCAGGCTTGGCAATGCCGCACGGCCGTCCGGAGGAAGGGGTCAAGAAAACCGGTTTTGCGCTGGTGACGCTGAAAACGCCGCTGGTGTTTAACCACGAAGATAACGACCCGGTCGATATTCTGATAACGATGGCGGCAGTTGATGCCAACACGCATCAGGAGGTGGGCATCATGCAGATCGTGAATCTCTTTGATGACGAAGCCAATTTCGACCGTTTACGCGCCTGTCGCACCGCGCAGGAAGTGTTGGATTTAATTGATAACGCCACTGCGGCGGCTGTTTAAAAGGATACCAAAATGTCATTACCTATGTTGCAGGTTGCGCTGGATAACCAATCAATGTCTTCCGCGTATGAAACGACGCGTCTGATTGCCGAAGAGGTCGATATCATTGAGGTGGGCACTATTCTTTGCGTGGCAGAGGGCGTGCGCGCCGTACGCGATCTGAAGGCGCTTTACCCGCATAAAATTGTGCTGGCGGACGCCAAAATTGCCGATGCGGGAAAAATCCTCTCCCGAATGTGTTTCGAAGCCAACGCTGACTGGGTCACCGTCATCTGCTGTGCGGATATCAACACCACCAGGGGGGCACTGGAGGTGGCGAAAGAATTTAACGGTGATGTACAGATTGAACTGACGGGTTACTGGACCTGGGAGCAGGCGCAAGAGTGGCGTGACGCGGGCATTGGGCAAGTTGTGTATCACCGCAGCCGTGATGCGCAGGCAGCGGGTGTGGCGTGGGGAGAGGCGGATATCAGCGCGATCAAACGCCTGTCTGAGATGGGCTTTAAAGTCACCGTCACCGGCGGTCTGGCGTTGGAAGATCTGCCGCTGTTCCAGGGAATTCCGATTCACGTATTTATTGCCGGTCGCAGCATTCGCGATGCCGCCTCTCCGGTGGAAGCGGCCCGTCAGTTCAAACGTTCTATCGCCCAGCTGTGGGGATAAGGAGCGACTATGTTGTCGAAACAGGTCCCGCTCGGTATTTATGAAAAGGCACTCCCCGGCGGGGAGTGCTGGCTGGAACGTTTGCAGCTGGCGAAGGAACTGGGCTTTGACTTTGTCGAAATGTCGGTTGATGAAACCGACGCTCGCCTGGCGCGTCTTGACTGGAACCGCGAGCAGCGACTGGCGCTGGTGGCCGCTATCGCCGAGACAGGGATACGGGTACCGTCCATGTGCCTGAGCGCTCATCGACGTTTCCCGCTGGGCAGTGAAGATGATGCGGTACGCGAACAGGGGCTGGAGATCATGCGTAAAGCCATTCAGTTTGCGCAGGATATCGGTATTCGCGTTATTCAACTGGCGGGTTACGACGTTTATTACCAGCAGGCCAATAACGAAACGCGTCGTCGGTTTCGCGATGGGCTGAAAGAAAGCGTAGAGATGGCGAGCCGTGCACAGGTGACGCTGGCGATGGAAATCATGGATTATCCACTGATGAATTCGATCAGTAAGGCGCTGGGATACGCTCACTATCTCAACAATCCGTGGTTCCAGTTGTATCCCGATATCGGCAATTTGTCGGCGTGGGACAACGATGTGCAGATGGAGCTGCAGGCGGGAATGGGCCATATCGTTGCCGTACACGTGAAAGATACCAAACCCGGCGTATTCAAAAATGTGCCGTTTGGTGAAGGGGTTGTCGATTTCGAACGTTGTTTTGCGACGCTCAAACAGAGTGGGTATTGCGGGCCATACCTGATTGAGATGTGGAGTGAAACGTCGGACGACCCGGCACGTGAAGTGGCGAAGGCGCGCGACTGGGTGAAAGCGCGTATGGCCAGCGCCGGTCTGGTGGAGGCGGTGTAATGCAAAAACTCAAACAGCAGGTTTTTGAGGCTAATATGGATCTGCCGCGCTACGGGCTGGTGTCGTTTACCTGGGGTAATGTCAGCGCCATCGACCGCGAACGCGGGATGGTGGTGATTAAGCCCAGCGGCGTCGACTACCAGACAATGACAGTGGACGACATGGTAGTTGTGGATCTGCACGGCAACGTGGTGGAAGGACGCTATCGTCCTTCTTCCGATACCGCCACCCATCTGGCGCTGTATCGTCGCTATTCCTCTCTTGGCGGCGTGGTGCATACCCACTCAACCCACGCGACGGCATGGGCGCAGGCAGGTCTGGCAATTCCTGCGCTAGGCACGACGCATGCGGACTACTTCTTTGGCGATATCCCCTGCACCCGGGCGTTAACTGAAGCGGAAGTTCAGGATGAGTATGAGCTGAATACCGGCAGGGTGATTGTTGAAACGCTGGGGGAGGTGGAACCTTTGCATACGCCAGGCGTAGTGGTGTACCAGCATGGCCCGTTTGCCTGGGGCAAAGATGCTCATGACGCGGTACATAACGCGGTGGTGATGGAAGAGGTGGCAAAAATGGCATGGATTGCGCGTGGCATTAATCCGGCTCTTAGCCCCATCGACAGTTATCTGATGAATAAGCACTTCATGCGTAAGCACGGCCCAAATGCCTATTACGGGCAGAAGTAGGAATAAACGTTCCGGAGCCAACTCTTCATGGGGATGAGATCGGTCTGGCTTCGGGATTGTTTTGCAAAAAAAGCCCCCAGTGAAGGGGGCAAGTCAAACTGTGGCAATGTTCTCGTTGGTTATTTCTGGTGTTAACGATAAATATCTGCACTGGCGTGCATATTTCCGTTACTACCGGGTTCCCTGGTGAGGATCACGTGGTAGTAGGTTGCGCCTTGCGCATCGGTCTCTTCCTTCAGGGCCTGAGTGGCTTCACTTTCAGTGGCGAAGTTATGATTTATGTAAATGACGCCTAAGCTCTGCACATCATCCATGTTCCTGGCCTGATGGTTATCAATTTTGATGGCTGCCGTTGCATTTGCACTGAGCAAAAGCACAGCCAGAAGGGTCAAAACACGGGCTCGCATATGTACCTCCTCGACTGCGGTCTCTGGTTGCCTCTCTCCTGTGAGTGATTAACTTCTGATGTAATTTTAACCGCTACCAGCGCAGTCGATAGCGACCATTTCTGATGCAGTTGTTCAAAAAATTACCGCATAGCCATCTTTTCTTTAATTAACAGTCTGCTGGTGTATACCGCTGCGGTGAAAAAATACCTGCCTTTCGCGCATAAGCTCTTACTAAATAGTCAATTTAATCGGGTGAGTACGCCGTTTATAGTGAGCCGGATAATTAATATAACTTTATGATAATAAGGCAAAAACTTATGGATACTTCATTCATGGATTTCAGCTATTTCGTGGTTATGTTTATGGTCGCGCTGGTGGCTGGCTTTATTAACGTGGTGTCGGGTGGTGGTGGATTTCTCTCTATTGGCGCACTCTTAATTTCTGGTTTACCCCCGGCTAATGCGCTGGCAACCAATAAAATTCAGGCTCTGGGTAGCTCGCTGACCTCCGGAATTTACTTTTTACGCCGAGGACATATCAACGTGCAGGAGCACAAGTATGTGTTTTTATCTGCCTTTATCGGTTCTGCGCTGGGAACGACGCTTATCCAGTTCATTGAACCGGAACTGCTGAAGAAACTGCTCCCAATCCTGATTATCGCAGTCGCCATTTACTTTATTTTTGCGCCAAACCTTAGCGAACCGAAAAGAAAGCAGCAGGTATCCCTGTTTCTCTTCTCGTTGATCGGTGGGGGATGTATTGGTTTTTATGATGGCTTTCTCGGGGCTGGGGCAGGTTCCTTTTATACCCTCAGCTATATTCTGCTGTGGGGATACAGTATTGATAAAGCGCAAATCCACTCGAATTTTATTAACCTGGCGTCGAACATCGCCTCGATTTTGTTCTTCATTTTCGGCGGTAAAATGATCTGGTCGCTGGGTTTGGTGATGTTTGCAGGGCAATCCCTTGGCGCACGTCTTGGTGCGACAGTCGTACTGACGCGCGGTAAGAAAGTCATCCGACCCATGATTGTCATTGTCTCCATTTGTATCAGCATCAAAATGCTGCTGGATATGTATTAATGGCAACATGATAAATAATCGTACAAGCACCTTGAGTTTACCTGCTGACCCCAGTATTATGACGCGTCATTTTTCAGCCGACCTTTAACACGTTCCTTGCCTCCATGGGCCTCGGCTGACCCAGACAGGAGGCTGAATAATCCGTAAGGAGCAATTCGATGCGTCATTACGAAATCGTTTTTATGGTCCATCCTGACCAGAGCGAACAGGTTCCGGGTATGATCGAACGCTACACTGCTGCCATCACTGGTGCAGAAGGCACGATCCACCGTCTGGAAGACTGGGGCCGCCGTCAGCTGGCTTACCCGATCAACAAACTGCACAAAGCTCACTACGTTCTGATGAACGTTGAAGCGCCGCAGGAAGTGATCGATGAGCTGGAAACTACCTTCCGCTTCAACGATGCCGTTATCCGCAGCATGGTTATGCGTACTAAACACGCTGTTACCGAAGCATCTCCGATGGTTAAAGCGAAAGACGAGCGTCGTGAACGTCGCGATGATTTCGCTAACGAAACCGCAGATGATGCTGAAGCTGGGGATTCTGAAGAGTAATTTCTGATGACCAACCGTCTGGCGTTGTCCGGCACTGTGTGCAGGGCCCCCCTTCGAAAGGTCAGTCCATCAGGAATTCCTCATTGCCAGTTCGTGCTTGAGCATCGTTCTGTGCAGGAGGAAGCCGGGTTTCACCGGCAGGCGTGGTGCCAAATGCCCGTTATTATTAGCGGACAAGAAAACCAGGCCATTACTCACAGTATAACGGTCGGTAGCGCAGTGACCGTTCAGGGGTTCATCTCTTGCCACAAGGCAAAGAACGGCCTGAGCAAAATGGTTCTGCATGCCGAGCAGATTGAATTGATAGATTCTGGAGACTAGCCATATGGCACGTTATTTCCGTCGTCGCAAGTTCTGCCGTTTCACCGCGGAAGGCGTTCAAGAGATCGACTATAAAGATATCGCTACGCTGAAAAACTACATCACCGAAAGCGGTAAGATTGTCCCAAGCCGTATCACCGGTACCCGTGCAAAATACCAGCGTCAGCTGGCTCGCGCTATCAAACGCGCTCGCTACCTGTCCCTGCTGCCGTACACTGATCGTCATCAGTAATCGGTCACGGTCCATTAATACGACTTTGAGAGGATAAGGTAATGCAAGTTATTCTGCTTGATAAAGTAGCAAACCTGGGTAGCCTGGGTGATCAGGTTAACGTTAAAGCGGGCTATGCTCGTAACTTCCTGGTACCACAGGGTAAAGCTGTTCCTGCTACCAAGAAAAACGTTGAATTTTTCGAAGCGCGTCGCGCTGAGCTGGAAGCTAAACTGGCTGACGTTCTGTCCGCTGCTGAAGCTCGTGCTGAGAAAATCAACGCACTGGAAACCGTAACCATCGCGTCTAAAGCTGGCGACGAAGGTAAACTGTTCGGTTCCATCGGTACTCGCGACATCGCTGACGCTGTAACTGCAGCTGGCGTTGAAGTAGCTAAGAGCGAAGTTCGTCTGCCGAACGGCGTTCTGCGTACCACTGGCGAGCACGAAGTGAGCTTCCAGGTTCACAGCGAAGTGTTTGCTAAGCTGACTGTAAACGTAGTTGCAGAATAAGTTTTTATTCTGATGACCGCGTAAAAGCGCCGGCCCTGTGCCGGCGTTTTGCTTTTCTGTTCCCCCCGCTTTTCTCTCTGGCTATTCTTTATCCTTTTCGGGATAATCACAAAAATAAAACATTATTTCAAAGTGGTGATGGAATGGAACCAACGCACCAACCTCTGTTTGCGCGTAAAAATGTTGTCTACCTGAGCGCAGCGTTCTGCTGTCTGTTGTGGGGGAGCGCCTATCCGGCGATCAAAAGCGGATATGAGATCTTCCAGATTGCCACGGATGACATTCCCTCAAAGATTGTCTTTGCCGGATATCGCTTTTTGTTTGCGGGATTATTGCTGCTACTGCTGGCGGTAGCGCAGCGTAAACCGATTGGCCGGTTAAGCCCGCGTCAGTACGGCCAACTCACGCTGTTGGGGCTAACGCAAACCTCGCTGCAATACATCTTCTTCTACGTTGGCCTGGCGTTCACGACGGGAGTGAAAGGGTCCATCATGAATGCGACCGGGACCTTCTTCAGCGTGCTGCTGGCCCATTTTATCTACCATAACGACAAACTGAGCTACAACAAAGCGCTGGGCTGTATTCTGGGCTTTACCGGCGTAATGGTGGTGAACTTTAGCAGCGGAATGGATTTTAGCTTCAGCCTGTTAGGCGACGGCTCAGTAGTGATGGCAGCCTTTATTCTCTCTGCTGCCACGCTATATGGAAAACGTATTTCTCAGACGGTGGACCCGACGGTAATGACAGGGTACCAGTTGGGCGGTGGCGGTCTGGCGTTGGTTATCGGCGGCTACGCTTTTGGCGGCACGCTAACCGTACACGGTGCGTCTTCGGTGGCGATTCTCGGCTACCTGACGTTACTCTCTTCGGTCGCTTTCGCCTTGTGGAGTATTCTGCTCAAGCATAATCGCGTGGGGATGATTGCGCCGTTTAACTTCCTGATCCCGGTTTCGGGTGCAGTGCTGTCGGCAATATTCCTCGGTGAAAACATTCTCGAATGGAAATATGCGGTAGCGCTGGTGCTGGTGTGTTCGGGGATCTGGTGGGTGAACAAGGTGAAACGCTGACGTTTCACCTTGATGCCTGATGGCGCTATCTCTTATCAGGCTTGGAATCGCGGGGTCACAGTGCTTAACGGGCGCGGATAAAACTACCGTTAGGCTGGCGGGTAAACAGTACCTGCTGACCATTCCCGGTATCAATGGTTAATCCCGTCACCACGCCATTGGCATTCTGCCTGATCTGTATCATCTGACCGTCTTTCAGATTGCTCAGTGGTTTTCCGGCGCCTTCAACCTGTGCCATCGCATACACATCGGTTGGCGGGAGGTTATGGTCACGGAATACCTGCGCCAGCGTTTTACCTGAGTCTACGCGGTAGGAGCGCCACTGCTGGTCAATTCCGCTATCCTGTTGGAAAGGTTGTGTCTGCGGCTGAGATTGCTGGACCTGAGGCTGCGCATCAGGTTCGCCTTCCTGGATTGGCTCTGGCGCAACCGGAGCGACCTGGCCGGGATCATTTTGCGGCGGGACAAGCTGTGCCTGCAGCTGAGCCTCGGTCGGTGGCTGCGACTGTGACTGTAAATCCAGCTGGGCAGTACGCGTCACCACAGGGGTATCGCTGGTGTCACTGGAAGGGAGCAGGAAACCTATCACCAACACAATAGCAGCAATAATAATGCCGCGGCGGTGCATAGGCGGTAGCGGGTCCATAATGCGAAAATTGTCCGGTGCATGCCAGATTTTCGCCAGGGTTGGTTTTAATTCAAAGCGCCCGGGCATGGCTTTCCTCCTGCTCCGCGTCTCGTTCCTCGATCATAGAGTATAGATGGCTAACGCTATGATGTTCGTCATATTACCCGCTTTCGTGACGTCAACGCGGGATATTCCTATTGTTTATGTTTCCTCGCGATTTGTCATCTGTTCCCGAGACAAAGTTTTACCGGATGCGGCATGGCTGATATGCTGCCCGCTACTTTACATCCGATGAAAGGAAATATGATGGCTAACCCGACTTTTGACACTATCGAAGCGCAAGCAAGCTACGGCATTGGTTTGCAGGTAGGACAACAGCTGAGCGAATCCGGACTGGAAGGACTGTTGCCTGAAGCGCTGGTAGCGGGTATCGCTGACGCGCTGGAAGGTAAGCACCCGGCAGTGCCGGTTGATGTTGTGCATCGCGCACTGCGTGAAATCCACGAACGTGCTGATGCAGTTCGTCGCGAGCGTTTCCAGGCTATGGCGGCTGATGGCGTCAAATATCTGGAAGAAAACCGTGAGAAAGAAGGTGTGAACAGCACTGAATCTGGTTTGCAGTTCCGTGTTCTGACCCAGGGTGAAGGTGCTATTCCGGCACGTACTGACCGCGTTCGCGTGCACTACACCGGTAAGCTGATCGACGGTACCGTGTTTGACAGCTCTGTCGCACGTGGCGAACCGGCTGAATTCCCGGTTAACGGCGTAATCCCAGGCTGGATTGAAGCGCTGACCCTGATGCCGGTAGGTTCCAAATGGGAACTGACTATTCCTCAGGAACTGGCTTACGGCGAGCGTGGCGCTGGCGCGTCCATTCCTCCGTTCAGCACGCTGGTGTTCGAAGTTGAGCTGCTTGAGATCCTGTAAGCAGTGACTTCTGCTCCCCCCGAAGCCGGGGGGAGCAAAAAAATAGCGTGAAAAGCTATAGTTACGTCGTTGTCGATATTTTATCTTGCAAATGCCCCAACAGCGTGTATTTTTGTGAGCTGATTCGCGCTATCAGAGTGATATGACACTCACTTTAAACATTAAATTAACATTATATCTAAATCTTAGTATTCATCCCGCCAATTCTTACCTAATATCGATGAGTCCTGATAACAGGATCGTCGTATCATAGACACATTAAAGGCCGTAGAGCCTGAACAACACAGACAGGTACAGGAAGAAAAAACATGGTAGATCAGGTAAAAGTCGACACCGCTGAAGAGGCGTCGTCTGAACAGTCGCTACGGCGCAATCTCACAAACCGTCATATTCAACTTATTGCTATTGGTGGCGCTATCGGTACTGGCCTGTTTATGGGCTCCGGTAAAACCATCAGTCTCGCCGGACCGTCGATCATCTTTGTGTATATGATCATCGGTTTTATGCTGTTTTTCGTGATGCGCGCAATGGGTGAATTGCTGCTCTCGAATCTGGAGTACAAATCGTTTAGTGATTTTGCCTCTGACCTGCTCGGGCCATGGGCCGGGTATTTTACCGGCTGGACCTACTGGTTCTGCTGGGTTGTTACCGGGATGGCAGACGTGGTCGCGATTACCGCGTATGCGCAATTCTGGTTCCCCGAATTGTCAGACTGGGTCGCCTCGCTGGCGGTGATTGTGCTGCTGCTGAGCCTCAACCTCGCCACCGTAAAAATGTTCGGTGAGATGGAGTTCTGGTTTGCGATGATCAAAATCGTTGCCATCATCGGCCTGATTGTCGTCGGTCTGGTGATGGTGCTGACGCACTTCCAGTCGCCAACCGGCGTTCAGGCATCGTTCACGCACTTGTGGAATGACGGTGGCTGGTTCCCGAAAGGTCTGAGTGGCTTCTTTGCCGGCTTCCAGATAGCCGTGTTTGCGTTTGTGGGTATTGAGCTGGTGGGTACGACCGCAGCGGAAACCAAGGATCCGGAGAAATCTCTGCCGCGCGCCATTAACTCGATTCCAATCCGTATCATCATGTTCTACGTGTTCGCGCTGATCGTGATTATGTCCGTTACGCCGTGGAGCTCGGTAGTGCCAACCAAGAGCCCATTCGTTGAACTGTTTGTGTTGGTTGGTCTGCCTGCTGCGGCGAGCCTGATCAACTTTGTGGTGCTGACTTCAGCTGCCTCTTCTGCAAACAGCGGCGTGTTCTCTACCAGCCGTATGCTGTTCGGTCTGGCGCAGGAAGGCGTTGCGCCTAAAGCGTTTGCCAAGCTGTCTAAACGCGCAGTTCCGGCGAAGGGTTTAACCTTCTCCTGTATCTGTCTGCTGGGCGGCGTGGTGATGCTGTACGTGAACCCGAGCGTGATTGGCGCCTTCACCATGATCACCACTGTATCGGCGATTCTGTTCATGTTCGTCTGGACCATCATTCTTTGCTCGTACCTGGTGTACCGCAAGCAGCGTCCTCACCTGCATGAAAAATCAATCTACAAGATGCCGTTAGGCAAGCTGATGTGCTGGGTATGTATGGCGTTTTTCGTCTTCGTACTGGTACTGCTGACGCTGGAAGATGATACCCGTCAGGCGCTGATCGTCACGCCGCTGTGGTTCATCGCGCTGGGTCTGGGCTGGTTGTTTATCGGTAAGAAACGTATGGCAGGCGTGCGTTAATCGCTAAGACGTGAGATGTAGGCCGGATAAGGCGAAGCCGCATCCGGCACTATGCTGGCGGGATTGCCTGATGCGGCTTCGCCTTATCAGGCCTACGTTCGAGGTCGTTGTAGGCCCGGTAAGCGCTAGCGCCACCGGGCTTTTTTATTCACCTGCGAGGGCACGCGGGAACAACACATTGTTTTCCAGGCTGATGTGTTCCATCAGGTCGTCGATCATCTCGTTAATGCCGTTATACATGGCTTTCCAGGTAGTGCAGGCTTCTGGTGGCGGCGTTACGTTATGGGTGATGTGTTTGATCACTTCCACCAGTTCACCCGCATCGTCATGTTCGCTTTCCATCACGCTGATTGGCCCCATCGCCTGGCTACCCATGCCCTGTTTGATCATCGGGAACAGGATCTGTTCTTCTTTCATCATGTGGCTGGACAGCTCTTCATGCAGCATGGTCAGGTTTTTCGCCAGACCGCGCGGTACGTTCGGTTTGTCTGCGTGAACGCGTTCAACTTTAGTGGCCTGCAGGATCAGCTCCGGCAGCTGTTCGCGGTGTCTGTCGTGATAACGCACGATGATATGGTCGATGATTTCAGCCAGAGCCACGGTACGCCAGTCTTTCTCCAGCGGCTGTTCAGCCAGCTGCGCGAGCTGCGCCTCAATAACGTCTAAATCCAGCTCTTTACGCGCGGCAGCGCGTGCCAGCGTTTGCTTACCGCCGCAGCAGTAATCCATATCGTATTTACGAAACAGGGCCGAAGCGCGAGGAATAGAGAGCGCCAGTTCACCTAAAGGTTGATCGCGATAAGACATTGCCGTTACCTCATTCTCAATAATATAAGATGTATTTTAAATACAACTTATGGCGAAGGATATAACCCTTTCGGGGTGGGGTGTTTTGTGATGGGCGTCACGAAAATTTCTTATCTCGTTAAGATGCTGAATCTTATTGGAAAGGAGAAGTACGGCGAAAAAAGCCGCACGACAGGATTAAATAAGCGCACGCCGCTGCCGATAGTTAGACCTCAGACAATACCTGCATAATAAAAGGCTACAGATGTTCAAACGAATCAAAGTGATAACCTTACTTATCACCGTGTTACTCGCGCTGGGCGCAATGCAGCTCATCTCCGCGGGCGTCTTTATTGGCGCACTCAATAACGATAAGCAGAACTTTAACGTGTCTCAACTTTCCAGCCAGAACGTGGCCGAGTTTACCGATGCGTGGATTAGCCTGAACCAGGCTCGCGTCACGCTCAACCGGGGTATGCTGCGTTTACAGGGAACGATGGCCAGCGAGATTAACGGTGGTCAGTTGCAGGAGCTGGTGAACACGGCAAATCGCCTGTTGGCCGAATCGAAAGAGCATTACGATAAATACTACGCTCTTCCGGAAACGCCGGGGCTGGATGAGCATCTGGCCGATCGACTGGAAGAGCAGTACGGCATCTATTCTGCGACGCTGGCAAAAATGAACGCGCTGCTGGCTGAAGGAAAGCTGGAAGAGATGTTCAAGCAGAATGCCGAGCAAAAGCAAACGGCCATGCAGGAAGTTTATCGGGAATGGCGTAGCGCGCAAACGGCGCTGGCCGCTGCCGGAGTGCAGGACAATGAGAGTGATTACCAGAAGATAATCTGGCTGCTGTCCGTGGTGATGCTGATTGTCGTCACCGTGATTATCGCCAGTTGGCTGGCGATGCAGCGAGTGCTGCTCAAGCCGCTCCACGAGGTGATGGGACATATTCGCCACATTGCCGCCGGTGACCTGACGCACCCCATCAGCGCCGATGGCAGCAATGAAATGGCGCTGCTGGCAAGTAACGTCCGTGACATGCAGCAGGCGCTGGCGAATACGGTCAGCGTGGTGCGTGACGGGGCCGATACCATCTATACCGGTGCGGGTGAAATCGCCGCAGGCAGTAACGATCTCTCTTCACGTACCGAGCAGCAGGCCGCCTCTCTGGAAGAGACCGCAGCCAGCATGGAACAACTTACCGCAACCGTGAGACAGAACGCAGATAACGCGCGTCAGGCGACCAGTCTGGCAAAAAATGCTTCACAGACGGCGCAAAAAGGCGGAACCGTGGTTGATGGTGTGGTGCGTACGATGGATGAAATCGCCACCAGTTCCAGCAAAATCGCGCAAATTACCAATGTTATCGACGGTATTGCCTTCCAGACCAATATCCTTGCGCTAAACGCGGCGGTGGAAGCGGCGCGTGCGGGCGAGCAGGGGCGCGGATTTGCCGTGGTCGCAGGCGAGGTTCGGACGCTGGCGCAGCGTAGCGCTCAGGCGGCGAAGGAGATCAAAGCGCTGATAGATGACTCAGGGAATCGGGTCAATGCCGGTACGGCGCTGGTGCATGAAGCGGGTGAAACGATGGCGGAAATAGTTAGCGCCGTGACCCGCGTGACCGACATCATGGGGGAGATTGCCTCAGCTTCTGATGAACAAAGTCGGGGTATCGATCAGGTAGGCCAGGCGGTTGCCGAAATGGATCGCGTCACGCAGCAAAACGCCTCGCTGGTAGAAGAGTCCGCTTCCGCCGCTGCAGCGCTTGAAGAGCAGGCCGCACGGTTGAACCAGACGGTAGCGGTGTTTAAGGTGTCGCGCCGGATGGCGGCGTAAACGCCTTATCCGGCCTACATGAGATCGTACAGTCCTTGTAGGCCGGATAAGCAGCGCCATCCGGCATATTATGATTGTGAAACTACCACGACGCTCAGTTTCTGCGGCTTGGCTCTGACGGCTATCACCACCCCAACCATCAGCAGCGCAATACCGCTAACCGTCAGCAGAGGTGGAAATTCCTCGCGCAGAATAAAGGTGTACAACAGGCCAGCCAGCGTTTCGAAGACAATCAACGGGCCGAGGATCACCGTCGGCAATTTTTGGCTGGCGACGTTCCAGCACAGTGCGCCAACCCACGAACACAATACCGCAATGGCTATCATCAGACCGATAAACACGCCCGGACGCGGACCGAAGGGTAGAGCGAAGTCCGGTGTTTGCCCGTTCAGCCACAGGCAGGCGGCAATGTAACCGAGCAGAGAAACGGGCAACGTTACCAGAGCCTGGGCCGTCGCCCACATCATCGGGTGCTTATCCGGATTCTCGCGCAGCCAGCGGGCATTACGCAGCGCATACCATGCCCAACACACCACCGAGACAAGCGCCAGCGCGATGCCGGAACCATAACGCCAGCCACTAAAGTCTGGTAACCCCTGATTCAGCTCCGAGATATTCACGCACAGCAGTCCTATACCAATCAATACCAGCGCAGGCGACAGACGCCACCATGATAATTTGCCGTCACGCTGGCTGTAGAGTAGGTTAGCGAAGACCGGGATCACCACCGGCAATGTACCAATAATCATCGTGGAGACCGGTGCGCCGGTGCGCTGGATGGCGCTTGCCAGGCAAACGTAATAAATCAGATTCCCCATCATTGTTAGCGTCAGCGCAGTTACCCAGTCTTTCCGCACGAGTTGACGCAGGCGCGCACGTCCCAGCCAGGCAATCGGCAATGCGATCAGCCCCAGCGCCAGATAACGCCCCATCGACTGCAATACCGCCGGGTATTCCGGTACGATCAGCGGTCCAACAAAAATTAATCCCCACATCAGCCCGGCCAACAGGGCATACAACACACCGCTAATCATTTTGGACATCCACATCGTTTAACAATACGTCGAGTGTAGGCAGGAAAAATGCTGCCGTATTGTATGAGATTGCTGATCAACGCCGGACGACTTGTTTCTGATAACGCACCGGCGTAATGCCGTAGCGATGGGTAAACGCGCGGGTGAGATGCGACTGGTCGGTGAGGCCGGTTGCGGCGGCGACCTCTGCGGCGGGCATACCGTAAGTGAGAAAACCTTTGGCTCGCCACAACCGGATCGCCATCAGCATCTGGTGCGGCGTGACGTGGAAATGAGACTTAAACTGGCGCTGAAAATGCCAGGGACTCAGCGATGCAACCCGCGCCAGCTCGTCGAGCGTGACCGGATGCATATAATTATCGTGCAGATACTCACGTACCCGTTCAAAGCGATGCGCCCCCTCCGTTAATACTGGCGCATGGCGGGCCAGCGGCTGGAACGTGTCGATCAGATCGAGTAGAAGGCCTTTTTGCGCCAGCGGATCTTCAGTGTTCCACAGGCCGTGGATCAGCGAGCAGATCTGGCGCGAGCGCAGCGGATCGTGACGCGTTACGTCATGAAACCACCAGTGGCGGATCCCGGTGACCTCTTCCAGAAGGTCGGGTTCAAGATAAATCATCCGATAGCGCCAGCCGTCGGCGGTTTCGGCTTCGCCGGTATGCAGCTCATCGGGATTCATGGTGACGACGGAATGGGCGGGGGCAACATACTGCGTGCCGCGATAGCGAAAACGTTCGGCTCCGGCTTCTATCGCGCCAATGCCAAACGCTTCATGGGTGTGCGGCTCGAAAGCGTAACGCGAGATGTGTGCATGATACAGCTCAACGCCCGGCACCTGCGCCAGATGGCGAAAGCGGGCGCTGTCTTTCTCATCAATAAACTGCTCAGGTACACCTTGCACGTTTTCTCTCCCCACGCATCATCCTGTCATTATCAGAGAGGATGCGCGGGGATGCCACCACAATTAACTAATTTTTAACACTTACACGATGCCTTTGACGCTGTCAGCCAACGAGGTGGTCGGGCGACCAATCAGTTTGCTCAGCGTATGGCTGTCGTCGAACAGACCACCTTTGGAGGCGCCAGTGTCTGAGTCAGCCAGCATGTCCGCCAGCCCGGCAGGCAGGCCTACACCTTTTAGCGCGGCGGCAAAATCTGCTTCGCTCAGGTTCTGATACACCACTTTTTTACCACTCTGTTTTGCCAGCTCGGCAGCCAACTGGCTCAGGGTCCAGCCTGCGTCGCCCGCCAGTTCATAAGTTTTACCGGCGTGACCGTCTTCACTGATGACGCGCGCGGCGGCAGCGGCATAGTCGGCGCGGGTCGCTGAGGCAATTTTGCCTTCACCTGCAGCCCCGATAAACACGCCGTGTTCCAGTGCAGCCGGTGCGCTGGCGAGATAGTTTTCGGTGTACCAGCCGTTACGCAGCAGCGCGTAGGCGATACCGGATTCAGCCAGCATCTTCTCGGTTGCCACATGCTCATCAGCCAGCCCCAGCGGGGAGGTGTCGGCGTGCAGCAGGCTGGTGTAGGCGATGAATTTCACGTGCGCGGCTTTCGCTGCGTTGATCACGTTACGATGCTGCGGGGCGCGTTGTCCCACTTCGCTGGAGGAGATTAGCAGTAGCTTGTCGATACCCTGTAAGGCAGTTGTAAAGGCGGCTTCATCGCTGTAATCCGCCTGACGAACGGTAATGCCCTGCTGGCTAAGCGCCGTCGCTTTAGCGGGATTACGCACAATTGCCACAATCTGGCTGGCAGGAACGGTTTTCAGCAGAGATTCAATAACGTGTTGGCCCAGCAGGCCGGTGGCGCCGGTAATTGCGATCATGGAGTGACTCCTTGGTATTGGTCTTGTGTTTAATCACGCTAACACCTAAACTTACTTTTAGTAAGTACGCACAAAAAGGTTAGTATGAAAATGACAGCTTCGACGCTCTCTCAGCAGTTACGCGATGGCAACTTGTTTGCCGAACAGTGTCCCTCCCGTGAGGTGTTAAAACACGTCACCAGCCGCTGGGGCGTGTTGATTCTGGTGGCGCTGCGCGACGGTACGCACCGTTTCAGCGATTTGCGCCGTAAGATGGGCGGGGTCAGTGAAAAGATGCTGGCGCAATCCTTGCAAGCGTTAGAGCATGACGGGTTTATCAATCGGGTGTCGTATCCGGTGGTGCCGCCGCACGTGGAGTATAGCCTGACGCCGTTGGGTGAGCAGGTGAGCGATAAAGTCGCCGCGCTGGCAGACTGGATAGAACTGAATTTGCCGCAGGTTTTAGCGCAGCGGGACGAACGGGCTGCGTAGTTTTGTAGGCCGGATAAGACGCTATTGCGCCGCATCCGGCACGAAAATTACTTACTTAAATCCAGCTGATAAATAGCGAAACCGATGTCATCGGTCGCGACTTTCTTCAGCGGATACTGGCCTTTCTCTTTAATAAATGCCGCGGCTTTATCAGACGGTGATGTTTCAAAGCGAATATCCAGTGGTGTATCGCTATGAATTGGCGCCAGACGCCAGTTGTTATCTGCCGCCGGGTGAATTTCACCGGCACGCTTCGTCTCAGCACCAATCCAGGCCGCCAGCACCGAGCGGTTTTCATCCGGAGAAGCAAACGCGATGTGGCTGTCGCCGGTTCCGGCAAACTTACCGCCGTAGGCGCGGTAGTTGTTGGTCGCGACGAGGAAGGTGGCATTCGGATCGATTGGTTTGCCGTTAAAGGTCAGATTTTTAATACGTTCCGCTTTCGGGTTAATGGTCTGACATTCACCGTCGTAGCGAGCAGGTTGTGAAACATCAATCTGATAATTCACGCCGTCAATCACGTCGAAGTTATAGGTACGGAAGCCATCCCAGTTAATCAACGACTGTGGTTTGCTGCTGTGGATATCAATCTGATTGAACTGCCCGGCGGAACATTCCAGCCACTCTTTCACCTCTTTGCCACTGGCTTTCACTACCACCAGGGTGTTGGGATAAAGATACAAATCAGCGGCGTTACGGAAGGTTAACTGGCCTTTTTCGACTTCTACGAAGCTTGCCGGATCGTTCTTGCGTCCACCGACCTTAAACGGCGCGGCGGCGGAAAGTACCGGCAGTTTTGCCAGATCCGGATCGCCCTGAATAAAGTGTTCCACATAGGCTTTCTGCGCGTTGTTCACCACCTGTACGGTCGGGTCATCCTGTACCAGCGCCAGATAGCTGTACATGTTGTCGGCGGATTTACCGATCGGTTTGCTGACAAACTCACGCGTGGCGTCGTGATCGGCTTTCAGGATCTCAACGATTTTTTTGTCTTCTGCTGCCAGTGATTTTTTGGCTGCGGCGTCATAGATCGGGCGCGCCTCGGCTTTCGCCTGAGTGACCTGCCATTTACCGCTGTCGTTATTCAACACTAAATCCACCACGCCCAGGTGATCGCCCCACATACCCGGCATCACCGCAGGAACCCCATTCAGCGTACCTTTTGTGATATCTGCGCCTTTAATATTGGCAAAGTCTTTACCCGGGAAGACGGCGTGAGCGTGACCAAACATAATGGCATCCACGCCCGGTACTTCGCTGAGGTAATAAACGGAGTTTTCCGCCATCGTTTGATATGGGTCGGCAGAAAGCCCGGAGTGAGCAACCACCACCACGACATCGGCGCCTTTTTCTCTCATTTCCGGAACGTATTTGCGTGCAGTTTCCGTAATGTCGTTCACCGTGACTTTGCCGCTGAGGTTGGCTTTATCCCAGGTCATAATCTGCGGTGGAACAAAGCCGATATAGCCAATCTTCAGCGTCTGCTTGTTCCCTTCCTTGTCGACCACTTCAGTGTCTTTGATCAAGTAAGGCGTAAACAGCGGCTTTTTGGTCTTCACGTCGATGATATTGGCGTTAACGTAAGGGAACTTCGCTCCGGCTAGCGCGTTGTGCAGATACTCCAGACCGTAGTTGAATTCATGGTTGCCGAGGTTACCCACCGCGTAATCCAGGGTATTCAGCGCCTTATATACCGGGTGAGTTTCGCCCGCTTTCAGCCCCTTGGCCGCCATGTAATCCCCGAGCGGGCTGCCCTGAATCAGATCGCCATTATCAACCAGCACGCTGTTTTTGACTTCACCACGCGCAGCGTTGATCAGACTTGCCGTACGTACCAGACCGAATTTTTCAGTCGGTGTATCTTTGTAATAATCGAAATCCATCATATTGCTATGCAAATCAGTGGTTTCCATTATACGCAGATCGACGGTCGCGGCATTGACGCTGGCTGCAATCAGCGTTGCCAGAAGCGTTGCACTAAACTTAATCATCAGGGGCATCCTTTTAAGATCTAAGCCACAAAAGAAAATGTATATAAATCTTCTTGCTTACAGAACTGTGAATCATGACATGAATATAGCGTTTAAAACCGCAGACGCTATCACAGTTGGCGGATCCCCTGACGATCGGGTATAAGTAAAACAACGAGTTAACACCACTGACAGAAACGAGGTGGAGAATGCTAGAACATGTATGCCAGCTTGCACGGAACGCGGGCGATGCCATTATGCAGGTCTACGATGGAATCAAACCGATGGAGATTACCAGCAAGCAGGATGATTCTCCGGTCACGGCGGCAGATATCGCCGCACATACGGTGATCCTCGAAGGATTACTGGCGCTGACGCCGGATATTCCGGTTCTGTCTGAAGAGGCGCCTCCTGGCTGGGATGTTCGCCAGCATTGGCAGCGCTACTGGCTGGTGGACCCGCTGGACGGGACCAAAGAGTTCATTAAGCGTAACGGTGAATTTACCGTCAATATTGCGCTGATCGAGAAAGGAAAGCCGGTTCTGGGCGTGGTTTACGCGCCGGTAATGAAAGTGATGTACAGCGCAGCAGAAGGTAAAGCGTGGAAAGAAGAGTGCGGGGTACGCAAACAAATTCAGGTTCGTGACGCGCGTCCGCCGCTGGTGGTCATTAGCCGCTCGCATGCCGACAATGAGTTAAAAGAGTATCTGCAACAGTTGGGTGAGCACCAGACCACGTCGATTGGCTCATCGCTGAAGTTCTGCCTGGTGGCGGAAGGGCATGCACAGCTGTATCCGCGTTTTGGGCCAACCAACGTGTGGGACACCGCCGCTGGCCATGCCGTTGCAGCCGCAGCCGGAGCGCACGTTCACGACTGGCAGGGGAAACCTCTGGATTACACCCCACGTGAATCGTTCCTCAACCCCGGCTTCCGCGTCTCTATTTACTGAGTAATTTGTGCAGCAGGGCAATTACCTGCTGCACCTCTTCCTGCGTTAATGCGCCATCTTTTGCCCACTGCACGCGTCCGTCCTTGTCGAGTACGACGATAGCGGAACTCTCTTCATCCAGTTGCCAGGCTTTACGCGCAATGCCATTGCTGTCGACAATGAATTGCGACCACGGGTAGAGCTTCTTATTGCTCTCCAGACTGCTGCGCACAAACATACCGGAGCCGGGAATGGCGTCATCCGTGTTGACAATAGTAGTGGTCTGGTATTTGTCGTGCGGCAGGTTGGCGGCTTTGATTGCCTCGATCAGCGTCGCATTTTTCTCTTTGGCGGAGGTGCGTCCGGCAATGTGTTGCACAATTCGCACTTTGCCTGGCAACTGCGCGCTATTCCAGCTTTTGTAGCTAAACTTATCGTTATCGAGAATCAGTTCGCCGCGATCGGCGATCCCCACCGGCGGTACGCGCTGGTCAGTCTCAAACTTATGTGCGGAGGCAATCATCGGCAGTAGCAGGCACGACAGCGCCAGCAGATTTCGTAAGGTCATAGGTTTTCCTTCTTTCTTTTATTTTGCAGGTGATCCGACCACTTGGGTCTGGAATTTAATCATATGTGCGAATGATGCTTTTTCCCGCAAGCGCGATGCCAGTTTGCGGACGGGCGCACAAATCCTGCGAAAAATGAAGGCTTATACTGAAGACAGCGAAGCGTTGAAAAGATAATTCTGAATAATTGTAACTTGAAGGTAAATAAACTTATACACGCTGGAAACATCAACGAGATAGTCTATAGTCATAGGGCATTAAAATTTGCGCCTGAGGATTGTCGGACCGATTGTGGTACCGCAAAGGCGTAATGCTCAGCAGGAGACAACAATGAAAATTTTCCAACGATACAACCCGCTGCAGGTGGCGAAGTACGTGAAGATCCTGTTTCGTGGACGGTTATATATCAAGGATGTAGGCGCTTTTGAATTTGATAAGGGTAAGATTCTTATCCCAAAAGTGAAGGACAAACTGCATTTTTCCGTGATGTCCGAAGTTAACCGTCAGGTCTTGCGTCTGCAAACTGAGATGGCTTGATCAAAGTGCTATGCAGTAGTTAAAAAAACGGCTCCTGATGGGAGCCGTTGATGTTTCTGTAAGGCGTTAAGACGCCTTTGCCTCTTCTTTTGCATCTGGCAGTTTTGGTACCAGAACGGTAGGTTTACTGTCCAGACGCGTCACCAGCAGCTGATCGATCTTGTAGTTATCGATATCCACCACTTCAAATTTGTAACCTGAATACTTCACCGAGTCGGTGCGTTTCGGGATTTTACGCAGCATGAACATCATAAAGCCGCCGATGGTTTCATAGTTGCCGGACTGCGGGAACTCGTCGATATCCAGCACGCGCATTACGTCATCAATCGGTGTACCGCCGTCGACTAACCATGAGTTTTCATCACGTGCCACAATCTGCTCTTCCAGACCCTGACCTACCAGATCGCCCATCAGCGTCGTCATAACGTCGTTGAGCGTGATAATCCCCACCACCAGCGCGTACTCGTTCATGATGACGGCAAAGTCTTCGCCTGCGGTTTTGAAGCTTTCCAGCGCTTCAGAGAGCGTCAGCGTGTCCGGGACGATCAGCGTATTGCGGATCTGTACGCCGCTGTTCAGCGCCATGCTTTGGTTCGCCAGTACGCGGTTGAGGAGATCCTTTGAATCAACATAACCAATGATGTGGTCGATATCTTCGTTACACACCAGGAATTTGGAGTGCGGATGTTCCGCCACCTTGTTCTTCAGGCTTTGCTCATCTTCATGGAGATCGAACCAGATAATATTCTCGCGCGAGGTCATTGAAGACGGGACGGTACGGGATTCCAGTTCGAATACATTTTCAATCAGCTCATGCTCCTGCTTGCGCAGAACACCCGCCAGCGCACCCGCTTCGACCACGGCGTAAATGTCGTCCGAGGTGATGTCGTCTTTACGCACCATTGGGATCTTAAACAGACGGAAAATGTTGTTTGCCAGACCGTTAAAGAACCACACCAGCGGGCGGAAGACCAGCAGGCAGAAGCGCATCGGGTTGATGATACGCAAAGCCACAGCTTCTGGCGCAATCATACCGATGCGTTTCGGGGTTAAATCCGCGAACAGGATGAACAGGCCAGTAACCAGCGAGAACGACAGAATAAAGCTTAACTGTTCGGACAGCTCTGGAGCGAAGTACTTCGAGAAAAGGCTGTAAAACGCCGGAGAGAATGCTGCATCACCGACGATACCGCCGAGAATGGCGACCGCGTTAAGGCCAATTTGCACGACGGTAAAAAACATGCCGGGGTTTTCCTGCATCTTCAAAACACGTTGTGCGTTTACGTTGCCTTCATCGGCAAGCAGTTTAAGTTTTATTTTGCGTGATGCAGCAAGCGAGATCTCAGATATCGAGAAAAACGCACTCACGGCGATCAGGCAGAGAATGACTAAAATACTGTTTAACATATCTTATCCGACCGTTCGGGTCAGATCCTCGGAAGGGAGAAGTTGATACTCGTCGTCTTTCAAGCTGCAGGTGCGTTAGCTGCACTCATTCACCCCAGTCACATAGTTCTCTATGCTCCTGGGGATTCACGAGTTTGCCGCCTGCCTGCAACTCGAAATCCTTAGAGTATAAATCCAATGGAATATTCATTGAAAACCGGCTCGTGGAAGTGAGCCGGTAAATTCAGAAGCTAGTATAGCGTAAGGTACTGTAAAGTCGCCAGAGGGGGAAATTATCCTTGTGGGGGCAGGCAAACACCAATACCACCAATGCCACAATATCCGTAAGGATTTTTGTGCAGATACTGCTGGTGATCGTCCTCGGCATAATAGAACGGGGTTGCCGTAGTGATTTCCGTGGTAATGGTGCGCTCGTCGCCTGCGGCGGTCATTGCTGCCTGAAAACGTTCAAGGCTGGCCTGTGCGGCGGCGGTTTGTTCCGGCGTTAACGGGTAAATGGCGGAGCGATACTGCGTGCCCTGGTCGTTCCCCTGACGCATGCCTTGAGCCGGGTCGTGATTTTCCCAGAACACCTGCAGCAGTTGTTCGTAGCTGATAACATGCGGGTCATAGACGATGCGTACCGCTTCGGCATGCCCGGTATCGCCAGAACACACTTCACGATAGGTTGGGTTTGGGGTGTAGCCGCCGGTGTACCCGGCTGCGGTGCTGTATACCCCGGGTAATGACCAGAATAAACGTTCAACGCCCCAGAAGCATCCCATGGCGAAATAAGCTATCTCCATACCGTCGGGCACGTTGGTCATCGAATGTTGGTTAACCGCATGCAGCGTTGCCACTGGCATCGGGGTGTTGCGTCCAGGTAGCGCATCTGCTTGAGTAACAAGATGCTTTCTATCAAATAAACTCATGGCCGTTCTCCCGAAATCAGTCATTTGGGTTAAGGTTGTAACGAGACGCGTCTTTGCCCACAATAAACGGCGTGAATACGTCTAGAGTTAAACATAAGAAATATTTGGGTTGTCGTCTGTTTTTCAACTCTTATTGTTGATTTTTTGTTAAGCCGAGGAACGGCATAGTATTTTTTTCCAGGGGTGGGAAAAAAGGATATTCAGGAGAAAATGTGCCACATATCCGTCAGTTATGTTGGGTGGGATTACTGTGCTTAAGTGGCTCCGCCGCCGCCGCGAATGTTCGCTTACAGGTCGAAGGATTATCAGGACCGCTGGAGAAAAACGTCCGTGCGCAGCTGTCCACGATTCAAAGTGATGAAGTCACTCCAGACCGACGCTTTCGTGCGCGCGTTGATGATGCCATCCGCGAAGGGCTAAAAGCGCTGGGCTACTTTGAGCCGACCATTGATTTTGAACTGCGTCCACCGCCGGCAAAAGGCCGCCAGGTGCTGATTGCCAAAGTGACCCCCGGCGAGCCGGTGCTGATTGGTGGCACTGAGGTGATTTTGCGCGGTGGCGCGCGTACGGATAAAGATTATCTGGATCTGCTGAAAACGCGCCCGGCAATCGGCACCGTGCTGAATCAGGGGGACTATGACAACTTCAAAAAGTCACTCACCAGCGTGGCGCTGCGTAAAGGTTATTTCGACAGTGAATTTAATAAAAGCCAGCTCGGGATAGCGCTTGAGCGCCGCCAGGCGTTCTGGGATATCGATTACAACAGCGGCGAACGCTATCGCTTTGGGCATGTCACCTTTGAAGGCTCGCAAATTCGCGATGAGTATCTGCAAAATCTGGTGCCCTTTAAAGAAGGTGAAGAGTACGAGTCGAAAGATCTGGGCGAACTGAACCGTCGTCTGTCGGCGACCGGATGGTTTAATTCCGTGGTCGTCGCACCGGAGTTTGATAAAGCCCGCAAAACCAAGGTGCTACCCCTGAAAGGCGTGGTCTCACCGCGAACCGAAAACACCATCGAAACCGGGGTCGGTTATTCAACTGACGTCGGGCCACGGGTGAAGACCTCGTGGAAAAAGCCGTGGATGAACTCCTACGGGCACAGCCTGACGACCAGCGCCAGTATCTCGGCGCCAGAGCAGGTGCTTGATTTCAGCTATAAAATGCCGCTGTTAAAGAACCCGCTGGAACAGTATTACCTGGTACAGGGCGGCTTTAAGCGTACCGATTTAAACGACACCGAGCAGGATTCCACAACGCTTGCGGTTTCCCGCTACTGGGACCTCTCCAGCGGCTGGCAGCGCGCGATTAACCTGCGCTGGAGCCTCGACCACTTTACCCAGGGTAACGTCACCAACACCACTATGCTGCTCTATCCGGGCGTGATGATCAGCCGGACGCGTTCACGCGGCGGCCTGATGCCTGTCTGGGGCGACTCTCAGCGTTACTCTATTGATTACTCGAACACGGCCTGGGGTTCAGATGTTGATTTCTCCGTTTTCCAGGCGCAAAACGTCTGGATCCGCACGCTGTACGACAGGCATCGCTTTGTGATGCGCGGTAATCTCGGCTGGATTGAAACCGGAGACTTCGACAAAGTGCCGCCGGACCTGCGTTTCTTTGCCGGGGGCGATCGCAGTATTCGCGGCTACAAATACAAATCTATTTCGCCGGAAGGCAGCGACGGCAAGCTGAAAGGGGCCTCCAAGCTGGCAACCGGCTCGCTGGAATACCAGTACAACGTGACCGGTAAATGGTGGGGAGCGATGTTTGTCGATAGCGGCGAAGCGGTCAGCGATATTCGCCGAAGCGATTTCAAAACCGGTGCCGGGGTCGGCGTACGCTGGCAATCGCCGGTTGGACCTATCAAGCTCGACTTTGCCGTCCCGGTCGGCGACAAAGATGAACATGGTTTACAGTTTTACATCGGTCTGGGGCCTGAATTATGAGTTTATGGAAGAAGATAAGCCTCGGCGTGCTGGTTTTTATCCTGCTGTTGTTAGGCACGGTGGCGTTCCTCGTCGGTACCACCTCGGGCCTGCATCTGATCTTCAAAGCCGCTAATCGTTGGGTTCCGGGTCTGGAAATTGGTCAGGTCACCGGCGGCTGGCGGGATCTATCACTGAAAAATATTCGCTACGACCAGCCTGGCGTGGCGGTGAATGCTGGTGAAGTGCATTTGGCCGTGGGGCTTAACTGTCTGTGGGACAGCAGCCTGTGCGTCAACGATCTGGCGCTGAAAAACATCAACGTGGCGATCGACAGCAAAAAGATGCCGCCATCCGCGCCGGTAGAGGAAGAAGAGAGCGGTCCGCTTAATCTTTCCACGCCTTACCCCATCACGCTTTCGCGCGTGGCGCTGAACAACATCAATATCAAAATCGATGACACCACGGTTTCAGTGCTGGATTTTACCTCCGGCCTGAACTGGCAGGAAAAAACGCTGACGCTGAAGCCAACGTCATTACAGGGGCTGCTGATTGCTCTGCCTAAAGTGGCGGAAGTGGCACAGGAAGAGGTTGTCGAACCGAAGATTCAAAACCCGCAGCCGGATGAAAAGCCGCTGGGGGAAACGCTAAAAGATCTGTTCTCAAAGCCGGTACTGCCGGAAATGACCGATGTCCATCTGCCGCTCAATCTCAATATTGAAGAGTTTCGCGGCGAGCAGTTGCGCGTGACCGGGGATACGGATTTAACAGTACATAGTATGCTGCTGAAAGTGAGCAGCATAGACGGCAACATGAAGCTCGACGCGCTGGATATCGACTCGAATCAGGGAACGGTAAAAGCCAGCGGCACGGCGCAACTGACCGACACGTGGCCGGTTGATATTACGTTAAACAGCACGCTAAACATCGACCCGTTAAAAGGCGAAAAGGTGAAGCTGAAGGTCGGCGGTGCGCTGCGCGAACAGCTGGAAGTCGGCGTCAATCTGTCTGGTCCGGTAGATATGGACCTGCGTGCACAGACGCGCCTGGCAGAAGCCGGATTGCCGCTCAACATTGAGGTGGTAAGTAAGCAGGTTTATTGGCCGTTTACCGGTGAGAAACAGTTCCAGGCCGATGACATCAAGCTCAAACTGACCGGCAAGATGACCGACTATACGCTGTCGATGCGTACCGCCGTGAAAGGTCAGGATATTCCTCCGGCTACTATCACGCTGGACGCCAAAGGCAACGAGCAGCAGATTAATCTCGACAAACTCAGCGTTGCGGCGCTGGAAGGGAAAACCGAGCTGAAAGCGCTGGTGGACTGGCAGCAGGCGATCAGCTGGCGCGGGGAGCTAACGCTGGATGGTATCAATACCGCGAAAGCGATCCCGGACTGGCCGTCAAAACTGAATGGCCTGGTGAAAACGCGCGGCAGTCTGTACGGCGGAAGCTGGCAGATGGAGGTTCCGGAGCTGAAGCTGACCGGCAACGTGAAGCAGAACAAGGTCAATGTGAACGGTTCGCTGAAGGGGAACAGCTACCTGCAGTGGACGATTCCGGGCCTTCATCTGGAGCTGGGACGCAACAGTGCGGACGTAAAAGGCGAACTGGGGGTTAAAGACCTCAACCTCGACGCGACGATTGATGCCCCAAGCCTGGATAACGCGCTGCCGGGGCTGGGCGGTACGGCGAAAGGGCTGGTAAAAGTTCGCGGTACGGTTGAAGCGCCGCAGCTGCTGGCGGATATTACCGCCCGTGGTCTGCGCTGGCAGGAACTTTCCGTTGCTCAGGTGCGCGTCGAAGGCGATGTGAAATCGGCCGAGCAAATCGCCGGTAATCTCAACGTTCGCGTAGAGCGGATTGTACAACCTGACGTGAATATTGGTCTGGTGACGCTCAACGCCAAAGGCAGTGAAAAGCAGCATGAACTGCAGTTACGCATTCAGGGTGAGCCGGTTTCAGGGCAACTGGATCTTGCCGGGAGCTTTGATCGCAAAGAACAGCGCTGGAAAGGGGAGTTAAGCAATACCCGCTTCCAGACGCCGGTCGGTCCGTGGTCGCTCAACCGGGCTATCGCGCTGGATTATCGTAATCAAGAACAGAAAATTAGTATCGGGCCGCACTGCTGGAACAACCCGAATGCGGAGCTGTGCGTACCACAAACCATTGATGCCGGTGCAGAAGGTCGCGCGGTGGTGAATCTTAACCGCTTCGACCTGGCGATGCTAAAACCGTTTATGCCGGAGACAACCCAGGCCAGCGGTGTGTTCACTGGCAAAGCTGATGTGAGCTGGGATACCACCAAAGAGGGGCTGCCACAGGGGCAGGTCACCCTGAGCGGACGTAACGTGAAGGTCACGCAAAGCGTGAATGATGCCCCGCTCCCCGTGGCGTTTGAAACGCTGAATCTGACCGCCGACCTGCACAATAACCGTGCCGAGTTGGGCTGGCTAATTCGTCTGACCAACAACGGGCAGTTTGACGGACAGGTGCAGGTAACGGACCCGCAAGGGCGTCGTAATCTGGGCGGTAACGTCAATATTCGCAACTTCAATCTGGCGATGGTGAACCCTATCTTCTCGCGCGGTGAAAAAGCGGCAGGGATGATCAACGCCAACCTGCGGCTGGGCGGCGATGTGCAAAGCCCGCAGTTGCTCGGACAGCTGCAACTGAGTGGTCTGGATATTGACGGTAACTTCATGCCGTTTGACATGCAGCCAAGCCAGTTAGCCGTTAACTTCAATGGAACACGCTCAACGCTGGCGGGCGTGGTGCGTACGCAGCAGGGAGAAATTAACCTGAGCGGCGATGCCGACTGGAGTCAGATAGACAACTGGCGGGCGCGTGTTGCGGCTAAAGGCAGCAGGGTGCGTATTACCGTACCGCCGATGGTCCGCCTCGACGTATCGCCGGACGTGGTCTTTGAAGCCACGCCGAGCCTGTTTACTCTCGATGGCAACGTGGATGTGCCGTGGGCGCGTATCGTGGTACATGACCTGCCGGAAAGTGCGGTTGGGGTTTCCAGCGATATGGTCATGCTTAACAACAATCTGCAGCCGGAGAAACCGCAGACCGCCGGTATTCCGATCAACAGCAACCTGAATATCCACGTCGGTAACAACGTGCGTCTTGACGCCTTTGGTCTGAAAGCGCGTCTGACGGGCGATCTGAAAGTGGTGCAGGATAAGCAAGGTCTGGGACTTAACGGGCAAATTAATATCCCGAGCGGTCGCTTCCACGCCTATGGTCAGGATCTGATTGTGCGTAAGGGCGAGCTGTTGTTCTCCGGTCCGCCGGATCAGCCGTTGCTCAACATCGAAGCGATTCGTAACCCAGATGCCACCGAAGACGACGTGATCGCTGGCGTTCGCGTCACCGGTACCGCCGATGAACCGAAGGCGGAGATCTTCTCCGACCCGGCAATGTCGCAGCAAATGGCGCTTTCCTACCTGCTACGTGGACAAGGGCTGGATAGCGAACAGAGCGATAGCGCAGCGATGACTTCAATGCTTATTGGTCTGGGGGTTGCACAAAGTGGTCAGGTTGTGGGTAAAATCGGGGAGACATTTGGCGTAAGCAATCTGGCACTGGACACGCAAGGGGTGGGCGACTCATCTCAGGTGGTTGTCAGCGGATACGTACTGCCAGGTCTGCAGGTGAAATATGGTGTGGGTATATTTGACTCCTTAGCGACACTCACGCTACGTTATCGTCTGATGCCTAAGCTATATCTGGAAGCAGTGTCTGGCGTAGATCAGGCACTTGATTTGCTCTATCAGTTCGAGTTTTAGCAATGCGAATATTTGTCTACGGCAGTTTACGAACCAAACAAGGCAACAGCCACTGGATGACCAATGCCCTGTTGCTGGGAAATTTCAGTATCGATAACTACCAGTTGTACAGCCTGGGCCACTATCCAGGCGCGGTTCCGGGAAATGGAACAGTACACGGGGAAGTTTATCGTATTGATAACGCCACGCTGGCAGAGCTTGACGCTCTGCGTACCCGCGGCGGTGAATACGCACGCCAGTTAATTCAAACGCCGTACGGAAGTGCATGGATGTACGTGTACCAACGTCCGGTTGATGGCTTAACGCTGATTGAAAGCGGTAACTGGTTAGACAGAGACCAGTACTGATATATCGTCTACCAGAATAAACAACGCCGCCTTCGGGTGGCGTTGTTTATTAAAGGCTTAAAACTCCACGCGCGCGCCGAGGTTATAGCGGCGTCCTTCCACCTGCGCGGATTCATTCCATGCAGTCGTCAGTTTCGGATCTTCATCCAGCACGTTGTAGATCCCTGCCATCAGCTGCGTGTGCTTATTGAGCTTATAACGTACGCCTACGTCGACCATCGTGTAGTCATCGTACTTATAGTTATTGCCGCTGTTGCGGTTACTGCTGCGGTAATTCACCGTACTCCATACGTCCAGACTCTGCGTTGCCGCCCAGTTCAGCGACAGGTTCGCCATATGGCGCGGATAATCGTTGAGCGCGTAGCCTTTGTTTACGCCGCTTTTCTGTTCGCTATGGTTCCAGGTGTAGTTAGCGTTGGCTTTTATATCGGCGCTAATCTGCCAGTCGGCATTCAGTTCTATGCCGTACACGTCCGCTTTGCTGACGTTGAAGTATTTACTGACGGAGTCCGCCTTGTAGCCATTCACGGAGCACTGATTCGTCGATGTAGTTTCGCAAATGGTTTGTTCAGCAATTTTGTCTTTGAACTGCGTATAGAAGACGGTGCTATCCAGTGACAGCGCATTCCCCGTCCAGTAGAGGCCCAGCTCAGAGTTAACGCTTTGTTCTGGTTTCAGATCGTCGTTACCGACGGTCAGGAAGGGATAAGGTACGGTCGAGCCGTATGGGGTGACAAAGTCGCTGGATGTCGCACGCAGCTCAGGTTTTTTATAACCTGCGGAAACGCCGCCCTTCAGCGCCCAGTCATTGCTGAAGGCCCAGTTACCGTACATTTTCGGCGTAATATGTGTGCCAAAGTTATCATCCTGGTCCATACGCGCTGATGTGGTCAGGATGAAGTCGTCAATGCTCCAGCCGTCTTCAGCAAACAATGCCCAACCGTTACGGCTGATTTTTGTCACTGGCTCAGATCCGGGCAGCGTTTTGTTGGCCACATCAAAGCGGTCATTCAGCTCTTCGCGGGTGAAATTCGCCCCAACGGTCAGTTTATGGTTGTCGAGCGTGAAGGTGGTTTGCGAATTAGCGACGTAGTTCTCCATCTGCACATACTGCGGCGACTGGCCGTCATAAACGTACTTCGAACGGCCTTTTTCATAGTTTATGTAGTTGGTCGTTGCAATGGTGTCGTCGGCATACCAGCCGGTATGCGTTAGGGTGGCGGCGTTACGATCGAACAGCCATGACCACGGCGCGCCGCGCTTCTGGGTACGGTTTTTCTCCTGCTCACCGGTGACCACATTGAGGTCGAACAGGTTATTTTCGCTAGCGGCCAGGCCCAGCGTCATATCAACGGATTTACGGTTGTGTTTACCGAAATAGTTATTGCGATCGTCATCGCGACGGTCGAGCCAGTCGGCCGCTACGCTAAGGCCGAGAACATCGGGCACAATCGGCCCCATGGTAAACAGATTCATCT
Organism: Citrobacter sp. Cpo069; assembly: GCF_030332785.1. Taxonomy (NCBI): domain Bacteria; kingdom Pseudomonadati; phylum Pseudomonadota; class Gammaproteobacteria; order Enterobacterales; family Enterobacteriaceae; genus Citrobacter; species Citrobacter sp. Cpo069. The sequence continues at coordinate 76,667 of NZ_JAOWHD010000056.1, read as the reverse complement.
GGCTGGTATTACCCAAATACTGGTGTTCCTGAAGCCAGGTATTGGCGGCAATTGCCGTCGTCCACTCTTTTGCGCCATACGGTTTTTTGGTAATCACGTTGACCACACCGCCGATGGCATCTGAGCCGTACAGCGAGGACATGGGCCCGCGGATAACTTCGATACGCTCAATGGCCTCCATCGGCGGTAAGAAGTTGGCTTCAGTACCGATGTCATGTCCGTAAGGGCGAGATTCACCGGTATTTTGTTTGACGCTGTTGACCATAAACGCGGTATAGGACGGGTCCATGCCGCGGATCATAATGCTGCCAGCGTTCATACCGCTGCTGTTGGTGACCGAGACGCCAGGAAGGTTTTTAATCGCTTCACCAATGCTACGGTCCGGCTGAATATCCAGCGTTTTACGATCGATAACGGAAATGGTGGCCGGCGCTTCGCGCTTTTGCTGCGAGAACCCGGATGCGGTGATCACCATTTCATCTTCGCTATTGCGTGAGGTTTCTGTGAGTTCTTCTGCCTGAGTGGGGAAAATAACACCGCCTGAGAATGCAACGATCCCTGTCAGCGTAATAAGTTGACGCGTTTTCATAATATAGACACCTGAAAAGTAAAAAATAAAAGCATCACCTTGCAGCCCAGAAAAGCTGCAAGGTGTCAGAAGCGTTTTTAATTATTAATATTTGGAGAGGTCGATTTGCATCACGTAGTCGGGCTTCACACCGGTCATTTTTTCCGGCTGTTTGACGCTGACATACAGGGTGTTGGCATCAGACGAGAGCGCCAGGCTGTTAGGTAACGCATTGGTTTCAATGCTTTGTTTTACCTGATAAGTCTTGCTGTCCACAATGCTGATGCGCTTTGCATTACGGTGGGTGATATAAACTTCCTGGCGTTTTTCGTTATATATCACCGCCAGCGAATTGATAACTTTAATGGGTGCAATAACCTTACCGTTATTAATATCAACAACCAGTACATCCGCTAAATCAGGATCGGTCAGGAATGCGCGATTATTTTTTGCATCCAAAGCAATATTCAGGAAAAAATGTTTTTTGCCTGGCTCAATGCTGAAGCGGCTAATAATTTGATGGTTGGTGGTATCCAGCGTAATAAGTTCGTTGCGGCCATTTACGACATACAGGCGGTTCTTATTGGCATCTACGGCCATACCGGTCGGATACTGGCCCATGTTTTCAAGGGTGGCGATTTTCTCGCGCTTTTGCGTATCCACCACCCAGACAATGCCCTTTTCAGCCACGCCGGAAACGTACAGGCGGTGATGCTGTTTATCGAGCACCATTTCGCGGGTATGGACAATTTCTTTCGGGTTTTTGGCTTCGCTCAGTTGCAGTATCGCCAGCTCTTTACCGCTGCGGGTATCAATGAGCGTGACCGAACCCTCCAGCGTGTTGCCGACATAGAGCACCTGGTTTTCTGCATCCAGGGCAGTGGCAAAGGCACGACGGCTGGTTTCGATAACTTCAGTCGTGGTGAGTTTCTCCAGATCGAGTTTATAGATAAGCCCGCTGGTTTTATCTTTATCAAACGACGGCGACGAGGCAGCAAAAAGCGCATTCTGCTGGCTATCAACCGCCAGTTCATACACGCCGTTGCCAACGTCGCGGGTCAGAAAATCTTGCTCAGGTAGCGTCTGCGCCACGCTGGACAGGCTGGTAAATAACAGTGCTGTGGCGAGAGCCACGCAGGAATAGCGTTTCAGGGACTTCACATTGTGGAGGTTCATTGACTTTTATTCACATTTATTTACATACTGAGAATGATAATGAGATCTAATCTCATTCGCAATTAAGATAAATGAAATGTGACTACCCAATCTGGTAGGTCAAAAAGAAAACAGCGAAGGGGAGGGGGAAAAGAAAGTAGAAATTAAAAAACCCTTACTAACCAGGGGCTGGCGTTCAGGGCTTTACGCTAACGCGAACTTACTTCTTCGCGCGCTCGAAGGAAGCAACGATTTCAGCTTTAGCAGCTTCAGCGTTGTCCCAACCGTCAACTTTCACCCATTTGCCCGCTTCGAGATCTTTGTAGTGTTCGAAGAAGTGGGTGATCTGCGCTTTCAGCAGTTCCGGCAGGTCGGTCACATCTTTGATGTGATCGTATTCTTTGCTCAGCTTGGTGTGCGGTACCGCAACCAGTTTCGCATCTTCACCGGATTCGTCGGTCATTTTCAGTACGCCAACCGGACGGCAGCGGATCACTGAACCTGGCTCCAGCGGGTACGGAGTCGGGACCAGAACGTCTACCGGGTCACCATCCAGAGACAGGGTGTGGTTGATGTAACCGTAGTTGCACGGATAGAACATCGCGGTGGACATGAAGCGGTCAACGAACAGGGCGCCGCTCTCTTTGTCAACTTCGTATTTGATCGGATCTGCGTTCGCAGGGATCTCGATAACAACGTAGATATCTTCCGGCAGGTCTTTACCGGCAGGGACGTTGAGTAAGCTCATGTCTGTTTCCTTTAAATAAGCTATGGCAAACAAGTGGCGGGTATTATAGCCAACTCGCGCGGAATGTCTCCGCTTGTTTTCGCTTTCTCTGCGTGCATTTTCTTCTTTTTACCTCTCTCTCGTGACAGAAAAATCCATATCTTCAGCCACATTTTTCATAGCGAGATGAAAGCGATTACAAAGTTGTGATTAACGTTTTATTTACTTTTTTGAAGTGTGATGTAACGCAATCCGTTACATGCTCAATTGTCTATAGTTTTTTCGCAACGGTTAATTAACCAACAATAATCACCCTACGAGGACGCACTTATGTGGAAGCGCTTACTTTTAGTCACAGCAGTTTCGGCAGCCATGTCGTCTATGGCAATGGCAGCCCCTTTAACCGTAGGATTTTCGCAGGTTGGCTCTGAATCCGGCTGGCGCGCCGCAGAAACCAACGTCGCGAAAAGCGAGGCCGAAAAGCGGGGAATTACGCTGAAAATCGCTGATGGCCAGCAAAAGCAGGAAAACCAGATTAAAGCAGTCCGCTCATTTGTTGCGCAGGGCGTCGATGCCATCTTTATTGCGCCGGTCGTGGCAACGGGTTGGGAGCCGGTTTTAAAAGAAGCTAAAGATGCCGACATTCCGGTCTTTTTGCTCGATCGTTCCATCGATGTAAAAGACAAATCTCTCTATATGACCACCGTCACCGCCGACAACGTGCTGGAAGGTAAATTGATCGGCGACTGGCTGATTAAACAAGTGGACGGCAAGCCGTGTAACGTCGTTGAGCTGCAAGGGACCGTTGGGGCCAGCGTGGCGATTGATCGTAAAAAAGGATTTGCTGAAGCTATCGCTAATGCGCCAAACATCAAAATTATTCGCTCTCAGTCCGGTGACTTCACCCGCAGTAAAGGGAAAGAAGTGATGGAGAGCTTTATCAAAGCGGAAAACAACGGCAAGAACATCTGCATGGTTTACGCCCACAACGATGACATGGTGATCGGTGCGATTCAGGCGATCAAAGAAGCGGGCCTGAAACCTGGCAAAGATATTCTCACCGGTTCTATCGATGGCGTACCGGATATCTACAAAGCGATGATTGACGGTGAAGCCAACGCCAGCGTCGAGCTGACGCCAAATATGGCTGGCCCGGCATTCGACGCACTGGAGAAATTCAAAAAAGACGGCACGATGCCTGAGAAGCTGACCATTACCAAGTCGATCCTCTATCTGCCGGATACGGCAAAAGAAGAGTTAGAGAAGAAGAAAAACATGGGCTACTAAGCCTTCATGAAAATGCCGGGGGCGCTGCGCTTGCCCGGCCTACATTACGCTCTTTTGTAGGCCGGATAAGCGTAGCGCCATCCGGCGTGATGCAGGGGGAACCATGACCACCGACCAACATCAGGAAATCCTCCGCACCGAAGGATTAAGCAAATTCTTTCCCGGCGTCAAAGCGTTGGATAACGTGGATTTCAGCTTGCGTCGTGGCGAGATTATGGCGCTGCTGGGAGAAAACGGAGCCGGCAAATCGACGCTCATCAAAGCGCTGACCGGCGTTTACCATGCCGATCGCGGCACTATCTGGCTTGAAGGCCAACCGATCACCCCCAAAAACACCGCCCATGCCCAACAACTGGGGATTGGCACCGTGTACCAGGAAGTGAACCTGCTGCCCAATATGTCGGTTGCCGATAACTTATTTATTGGTCGTGAACCGCGGCGCTTTGGCCTGCTTCTGCGCAAGCAGATGGAAAAACGCGCGACGGAGCTGATGGCGTCATACGGTTTTTCCCTCGACGTGCGCGAGCCGCTGAACCGCTTTTCCGTGGCGATGCAACAAATCGTCGCCATCTGTCGGGCGATCGATCTCTCCGCGAAAGTGCTGATCCTTGATGAGCCGACCGCCAGCCTTGATACCCAGGAAGTTGAAATGCTGTTTGGCCTGATGCGGCATCTGCGCGATCGGGGCGTCAGCCTGATCTTCGTCACCCACTTTCTTGATCAGGTTTATCAGGTCAGCGATCGCATTACCGTTCTGCGTAACGGCGGCTTCGTTGGCTGCCGTGAAACCCGAGAACTGCCTCAGATCGAATTGGTCAAAATGATGCTGGGCCGTGAACTGGATACCCATGCGCTACAGCGTGCGGGCCGCACGTTGCTGAGTGATAAACCGGTGGCGGCATTCAGCGGCTTTGGCAAAAAAGGCACCATCGCGCCATTTGATCTACAGGTGCGTCCCGGTGAGATCGTCGGTCTCGCCGGACTACTGGGATCCGGGCGAACGGAAACGGCGGAGGTGATCTTCGGTATTAAACCCGCCGACAGCGGAAGTGCGCTGATCAAAGGCAAACCGCAGACCTTGCGATCGCCACATCAGGCTTCGTGTCTGGGGATCGGCTTCTGTCCGGAGGATCGCAAAACGGATGGCATTATTGCCGCCGCTTCGGTGCGGGAAAACATCATTCTGGCATTGCAGGCACAGCGCGGCTGGCTGCGGCCTATTCCTTGGAAAGAGCAAAACGAGATTGCCGAGCGTTTTATCCGCCAGCTTGGTATTCGTACTCCGAACGCTGAGCAACCGATCGAATTTCTTTCCGGCGGCAATCAGCAAAAAGTGCTGCTCTCGCGCTGGTTACTGACCAAACCGCAGTTCCTGATCCTCGATGAACCCACGCGTGGGATCGACGTTGGCGCGCATGCGGAGATCATTCGCCTGATCGAAACGCTGTGCGCGGATGGTCTGGCGCTGCTGGTCATTTCATCCGAACTGGAAGAGTTAGTGGGCTATGCCGATCGGGTCATTATTATGCGCGATCGCAAACAGGTGGCCGAGATCCCCCTGGCTGAACTGTCCGTACCGGCGATCATGAACGCCATTGCGGCCTAAGGAGACTATGGTGATGCCTCAATCTCTCCCTCAATCCAATCCGTCTAAACGGCGGTTCCGTTGGCCAAAGGGGATGCCACAGCTGGTGGCGTTACTGCTGGTGCTGCTGGTGGATAGCCTGGTCGCCCCGCATTTCTACCAGGTGATTTTGCAGGATGGTCGGCTGTTCGGTAGCCCGATTGATATTCTCAACCGTGCCGCGCCCGTGGCGCTGTTGGCGATTGGTATGACGCTGGTGATTGCTACCGGCGGCATCGACCTTTCCGTGGGGGCAGTCATGGCTATTGCTGGCGCTACTACTGCGGCGATGACGGTGGCCGGGCACAGTCTGCCGGTAGTGCTGCTTGCCGCCTTAGGCTCCGGCATTCTGGCTGGGTTGTGGAATGGGATTCTGGTGGCCATCCTCAAGATCCAACCGTTTGTCGCCACGCTAATCCTGATGGTGGCCGGGCGCGGGGTGGCGCAGCTTATCACCTCCGGGCAGATCGTCACCTTTAACTCGCCCGAACTGTCATGGTTTGGCAGCGGCTCGCTCTTACTGTTCCCTACGCCGGTAATTATTGCACTGCTCACGCTGGTGGTGTTCTGGCTGCTGACGCGGAAAACGGCGCTGGGTATGTTTATCGAAGCGGTGGGTATCAACATTCGTGCGGCAAAAAACGCCGGGGTGAACACCCGCATTATCGTGATGCTCACCTATGTGCTGAGCGGCCTGTGCGCGGCTATCGCTGGTATTATCGTCACGGCGGATATCCGCGGGGCAGATGCCAATAACGCCGGATTATGGCTGGAGCTGGATGCCATCCTGGCGGTGGTTATCGGCGGCGGGTCGCTGATGGGCGGGCGCTTTAACCTGCTGCTGTCGGTGGTAGGCGCATTGATTATTCAGGGCATGAACACCGGGATTTTGCTGTCGGGCTTCCAGCCGGAACTGAATCAGGTGGTCAAAGCCGTGGTGGTGTTGTGTGTGCTGGTCGTGCAGTCGCAACGCTTTATCAGCCTGATAAAAGGAGTGCGTGGTCATGATAAAACGTAATTTACCGCTGATGATCACCCTCGGCGTGTTTGTGCTGGGTTATCTCTACTGCCTGACGCAGTTTCCCGCTTTTGCTTCCACCCGGGTCATTTGCAATATCCTGACCGATAACGCCTTTCTGGGCATCATTGCCGTAGGCATGACTTTCGTAATCCTCTCTGGCGGGATCGACCTTTCCGTTGGCTCGGTGATCGCCTTTACCGGCGTATTTCTGGCAAAGGCCATTGGCTATTGGGGCATTTCTCCGCTGCTGGCGTTCCCTTTGGTTTTGCTGATGGGCTGCGCGTTTGGTGCGTTTATGGGGTTACTGATTGATGCGCTGAAGATCCCGGCATTTATTATCACCCTGGCGGGAATGTTCTTCCTGCGCGGCGTCAGCTATCTGGTCTCTGAAGAATCTATACCGATTAATCATCCGGTTTATGACACGCTCTCAAGCCTGGCATGGAAAATTCCCGGCGGTGGTCGCCTGAGCGCGATGGGATTGCTGATGCTGGCGGTTGTCGTCATCGGCATATTCCTGGCGCACCGTACGCGCTTTGGTAATCAGGTTTACGCGATTGGCGGCAACGCCACCTCTGCCAACCTGATGGGCATCTCAACCCGCAGCACCACCATCCGCATTTATATGCTGTCTACCGGGCTTGCGACGCTTGCCGGCATTGTCTTTTCCATTTACACCCAGGCGGGCTATGCGCTGGCGGGCGTTGGCGTCGAACTGGATGCGATAGCCTCAGTTGTGATTGGCGGAACGCTGCTCAGCGGTGGGGTCGGTACAGTGTTAGGGACGTTGTTTGGCGTCGCTATTCAGGGGCTGATCCAGACCTACATTAATTTTGACGGCACATTAAGTTCCTGGTGGACGAAGATCGCGATTGGCATTTTATTGTTTATATTTATAGCGTTACAACGCGGTCTGACGGTGCTTTGGGAAAATCGTCAAAGCTCGCCGGTTACCCGAGTGGGTACGGCGGCAACACCAAAGTAACATCCTGATTTTGCACAAGACATTTAAATACCTAAACTTTTTCCGGTTGTAGTCGATAGGTTCTGTACAGGTCTGTTTTAACCCTACAACCGGAAATATAACGATGCCAAAATCCCTTTCAATTCGATCAAGTTTGTTGGTGTTATTGTCTCTGCTGACGTTCCTTCTGCTACTGACCGGTGGCATGGGACTATATGCTTCTACCCGTGTCATTACCTCGTTGATTTATCACGGTATTATGAGCGCTGCGATGTTGGCTGCTATCGCATTGCTGGCGGTCATTTGGTTTATGCTGCGAAATAAGTTTCTCAAACCGTTGGATAACATGGTTGAGCAACTGGAACGTCTGGCAACGGGGGATTTGTCGGCGGTTACCGCGTTGTCGGCCAGCGCCGAATTCAACCGCCTGAACGCGGCAATGGATGACATGCGCCATGCGCTGGGCGACTCGGTACAGCGCGTACGCGATGCCAGCTCGCAAATTGATATTGGCAGTCGTGAACTAACGGCCGGTAACCAGCACCTGGCGCAACGCACTGAATCGACAGCCACTTCGCTGGAGCAGACCGCCGCCAGCATGGAAGAACTCACGGCGACGGTGAAACAGAATGCGCAGAACGCGGAACAGGCGCACCAGCTGGCAAAATCGGTGTCGGATACCGCCGATCGCGGTAGTGAAATGGTATGCTATGTGATCGAGAAAATGCGCGATATTTCAGGCAGTTCCAGCCGAATCGCCGACATCCTCAGCGTGATTGATGGCATTGCTTTCCAGACCAATATTCTGGCGCTCAATGCTTCCGTTGAAGCGGCGCGGGCTGGTGAGCAGGGGCGGGGCTTTGCGGTTGTGGCTGGTGAAGTGCGTAATCTGGCCAGCCGCAGCGCCGAGGCGGCCAAAGAGATCCGTACGCTAATCAGCGATTCACACACCCATGTGGGGGAAGGCAGTGAACTGGCGCAGCAGGCGGGCGAAACCATGGATGAAATCGCGACCGAGGTTATGCGTATGACCAAACTGATGCGTGAAATTGCCAGTGCGTCCCAGGAACAGAGTCGCGGCATAGAGCAGGTGAATATCGCGGTGATTCAGATGGATGAAACGGCGCAGCAAAACGCGGCGCTGGTACAGCAGTCTTCAGCGGCTACCCGCTCGCTGGAAGAGCAGTCTTCAGCGCTAATCGAAGCAATGGCCGTATTTAAGCTACAGAAAGCGTAACCGGACGATGGATTTTGTAGGCCGGATGGCAACGCTACGCGTTTTATCCGGCCTACGTCCGTGCGATGAATAATAATTACGCGTCCGGGAACTCGCGGATAAAGCGTTCTACATCTTCAACCATATGGTCGTTACCCACGAAGAAGGAACGGCGCTGGTGCAGGCTTTCTGGGGTGATATCCAGAATGCGTTCTTTACCATCGCTGGCTTTGCCGCCCGCCTGCTCGGCCAGGAAGGCCATCGGGTTGCATTCATACAGCAGACGCAGTTTCCCTTGCGGGTGGCTGGCGGTGCTTGGGTACAGGTAGATCCCGCCTTTCAGCAGATTGCGATGGAAATCCGCAACCAGAGAGCCAATGTAGCGCGAGGTATACGGGCGCTGGGTTGGCTTATCTTCTTCCTGGCAGAATTTAATGTACTTCTTCACGCCGTTCGGGAATTTGATGTAGTTACCTTCGTTAATGGAGTACGTGCTGCCTTTCGCCGGGAAGCGCATACGTTCCTGGCTGAGGCAGAATACGCCCAGAGAAGGATCGTAAGTGAAGGCATGTACGCCACAGCCGGTGGTATACACCAGCATGGTGGAAGAACCATAAACAACGTAACCTGCAGCAACCTGCTTGTTGCCCGGCTGCAGGAAATCCTCTTCCGTGACCGGTGTGCCGACTGGGGTTACGCGGCGGTAAATAGAGAAAATCGTACCGACAGAGACGTTAACATCGATGTTGGATGAGCCATCCAGCGGATCCATTAGCACAACGTATTTAGCGTGTTCACAGCCTTCAAAGACGACGATTTCATCTTCTTCTTCTGAGGCAATGCCCGCCACAATGTCGCGCGCCTTCAGTGCAGCTTTCAGTTTTTCGTTCGCGAACAGATCGAGTTTTTGTTGAACCTCTCCCTGCACGTTCTCAGCACCGCTGGCACCCAGGATATCGACCAGACCGGCCTTATTGATATCGCGGTGGATGATCTTGGCGCCCAGCTTTATTGCCGACAACAAAGCAGTGAGTTCACCGGTAGCATGAGAAAACTCGTGCTGCTTTTCGACAATAAATTCACCTAACGTTTTCATAACACTTTCCCTGCAATTTATGTGGAGTAAAGCGACCGCAACAATATTAACAAATATTTCCATTGCTGCGCTTAGGTGAATCGCGCCAGCAAACTGCGGAATATCCTGAAATGCGTTTCTCACTTGCCGGACATGTGCGTAAAATGGCCCCCAGATTAAAAAAGGATAGTGACGTATGCGCATTCATATTTTGGGAATTTGTGGCACTTTCATGGGCGGTCTGGCGATGCTGGCGCGCTCGCTCGGTCATGAAGTAACCGGTTCGGACGCCAATGTGTATCCGCCGATGAGTACCTTACTTGAGAAGCAAGGCATTGATCTGATTCAGGGTTACGATGCCAGCCAGCTCGAGCCGCAGCCGGACCTGGTGATCATCGGCAATGCCATGACCCGTGGTAATCCGTGCGTGGAAGCGGTGCTGGAAAAGAACATTCCGTACATGTCAGGCCCGCAGTGGCTGCATGACTTTGTCTTGCGCGATCGCTGGGTACTGGCGGTTGCGGGTACGCACGGCAAAACCACTACCGCCGGAATGGCGACCTGGATCCTCGAAGCCTGCGGCTATAAACCTGGCTTTGTGATCGGCGGCGTTCCGGGCAACTTTGAGGTTTCCGCACGCCTCGGCGAGAGCGACTTCTTCGTGATTGAAGCGGATGAGTACGACTGCGCGTTCTTCGACAAGCGTTCTAAATTCGTGCATTACTGCCCGCGCACGCTGATCCTCAATAACCTTGAGTTCGATCACGCGGACATCTTTGACGATCTGAAAGCTATTCAGAAACAGTTCCACCATCTGGTGCGTATCGTGCCGGGCCAGGGACGCATCATCTACCCGGAAAACGACATCAATCTGAAACAGACGATGGCGATGGGCTGCTGGAGCGAACAAGAGCTGGTGGGCGAACAAGGTCACTGGCAGGCGAAAAAGCTGACCACCGATGCCTCCGAGTGGGAAGTGTGGCTGGACGGTGAAAAAGTCGGCGAAGTGAAGTGGGGCCTGGTGGGCGAGCACAACATGCACAACGGCCTGATGGCGATTGCAGCCGCGCGTCATGTTGGCGTCGTGCCTGCGGATGCGGCCAATGCATTGGGCTCGTTCATCAACGCCCGTCGCCGTCTTGAGCTGCGCGGTGAAGCCAATGGCGTGACGGTGTATGACGATTTTGCCCATCACCCGACGGCCATTCTGGCAACGCTTGCGGCACTGCGCGGTAAAGTGGGCGGCACGGCGCGCATCATCGCGGTGCTGGAACCTCGCTCGAACACCATGAAAATGGGCCTGTGCAAAGATGACCTGGCGCCGTCGTTAGGGCGTGCAGACGAAGTGTTCCTGCTGCAACCGCCGCACATTCCCTGGCAGGTAGCAGAAGTCGCTGAAGCCTGCGTTCAGCCGGCGCACTGGAGCGGCGATGTGGATGCACTGGCAGAGATGGTGGTGAAAACCGCACAGCCTGGCGATCACATTCTGGTGATGAGCAACGGCGGGTTTGGCGGTATTCATCAAAAACTGCTGGATGGTCTGGCGAAGAAAGCTCAGGCAGAAGAAGAGTAAAAAAATGCCCGGTGGCGCTACGCTTACCGGGCCTACAATGGATCGTAGGCCGGATAAGGTGTTTGCACCGCCATCCGGCACTTTCGGCGGACGAAGAGGTTAGGCCTCGTTTTCCGCCAGTTCACGCAGATACTGGAAGATCTGGCGGGAAGATTTTGGCGGCTTGTTGCCCGCTTTTTCTTTCCTGGCGTTACGCACCAGCGAACGCAGTTGCTGACGGTCGGCGTCAGGCCACAGGTTCATCACTTCTTCGATAGCTTCATCGCTACCGTCAACCATACGGTCACGCAGTTGCTCCAGCTTATGGAAGACAACGACCTGTTGGTTGTGACGGTTTTTCAGCTTGTCCAGCGCCTGACGGATAGGATCAACATCGCGCTGGCGCAACATTTTGCCAATCAGCTGCAGCTGACGACGGCGACCTTCCATCTTAATACGCTGGGCCAGCTCAATCGCGGCACGTAAATCCGCATCGAGCGGGATTTTATCCAGCGCGTTTTTCCCCAGTTTTACCAGTTCCACACCCAGGTGTTTTAACTCCTCGGCGTCACGTTTTATTTCACTTTTACTGACCCAGATAATTTCATCGTCTTCGTCTTCGATGTCATCACCGGGAACGTCGTCGAGCCAGTCTTCGGGCTGCTTAGTCATGTCAGGCTCCTCAAAAAAAGAGGCTAATGTTACCAGTTAAGATGCGCACTGAAAAACGGTTCTCTGTTAGACTTCAGAGAAACTCTCTCTACATTATGGCATTTGCGATGAAAGTAATCTCACAAGTTGAAGCGCAGCGTAAGATTCTGGAAGAAGCAGTCTCGACGGCACTGGAATTAGCGTCAGGTAAGTCGGATGGCGCGGAAGTCGCTGTAAGCAAGACCACGGGTATTAGCGTCAGCACCCGTTATGGTGAAGTGGAGAACGTCGAATTCAATAGCGATGGTGCACTGGGGATTACGGTTTATCACCAGAACCGTAAGGGCAGCGCATCGTCCACCGATTTAAGCCCGCAGGCGATTGCACGCACCGTGCAGGCCGCGCTGGACATTGCACGTTACACTTCGCCGGACCCGTGCGCGGGCGTGGCAGATAAAGAACTGCTGGCCTTTGATGCGCCCGATCTGGACCTGTTCCATCCGGCGGAAGTTTCCCCTGACGAAGCTATCGAACTGGCTGCCCGCGCTGAACAGGCGGCACTACAGGCCGACAAACGCATCACCAATACCGAAGGCGGCAGCTTTAACAGCCACTATGGCATCAAAGTGTTTGGCAACAGCCACGGTATGCTGCAGGGCTACTGCTCCACGCGCCATTCCCTTTCCAGCTGCGTAATCGCAGAAGAAAATGGTGATATGGAGCGTGATTACGCTTACACCATTGGCCGGGCGATGGGCGATCTGCAAACGCCGGAGTGGGTGGGGGCAGACTGCGCTCGCCGTACCTTATCTCGCCTGTCTCCGCGAAAGCTTTCCACCATGAAAGCGCCGGTGATTTTCGCCAATGAAGTGGCGACCGGACTGTTCGGACACCTGGTTGGCGCCATTGCGGGCGGCTCGGTGTACCGCAAATCCACCTTCCTGCTCGACTCGCTGGGCAAGCAAATTCTGCCGGAATGGCTGACCATTGAAGAACATCCGCACCTGCTGAAAGGGCTGGCGTCTTCACCGTTCGACAGCGAAGGCGTACGGACCGAACGCCGCGACATTATTAAAGACGGTGTGCTGACTCAGTGGCTGCTGACCAATTATTCTGCACGTAAGCTGGGGCTTAAGAGCACCGGACATGCAGGCGGGATCCACAACTGGCGAATTCCGGGACAGGGTCTAAGCTTCGAGCAGTTGCTCAAAGAGATGGGCACAGGTCTTGTGGTTACCGAGCTGATGGGACAGGGCGTAAGCGGCATTACCGGCGATTACTCGCGCGGCGCGGCGGGCTTCTGGGTCGAAAACGGTGAAATTCAGTACCCGGTGAGTGAAATTACCATCGCCGGTAACTTAAAAGAGATGTGGCGTAATATCGTCACCGTCGGCAACGATATTGAAACGCGCAGTAATATTCAGTGTGGTTCGGTCCTGTTGCCGGAGATGAAGATCGCCGGGCAATAATATCCGTCATACTTCAAGCTGTGGCGTGAATTATTGAGGGTATCTGGCGTTTGTTTATTTTTGAATAATAAAAAAGGAAGTGAGCAATGCGTAAACACCTGTTAGCGATCGTCGCAGCTTCAACGCTGGTTCTTGGTTCTTCTGCGTTTGCAGCCGATCTTGAAGACGATATGGGGATCCTCAACGACAACCTGAAAATCGTCGAAAAAACGGATAATGCGACCGAACTGAAAGATGCGTTAACCAAAATGCGTGCAGCTGCGCTGGACGCACAAAAGGGAACGCCGCCGAAGCTGGAAAACAAATCCCCGGATAGCCCGGAGATGAAGGATTTCCGTCACGGTTTTGACACGCTGATCGGCCAGATTGACGGCGCGCTGAAGCTGGCGAACGAAGGTAAAGTTAAAGAGGCGAAAGCTGTTGCGGAAGAGCTGAAAACCACGCGCAACGAAAACCACAAGAAGTTCCGCTAATCTGCGCTATCCGGCCTGCATACCCGTAGGTCGGATACAACACCCCGCTACTGCACGTCCCATAAGTAAACGCTATCCCCATCACATTTTTTCATTTTTATCGCCCATTCATTGTTCGCACTTCCTTCCATTTTTCTGCTCGCTCTTGCGATCTCAATCACATTCTTCCAGTGATAAATCGTGGTTCCAGCTCTTTTTGCGGCACAGATCACTATCGCTGCACACCTTTCCACTTCGAAGTGGAAAACAACTCGCTACAAACTCATAACCTCCGTCGCTAATTTACCCTCAGAGACATTAATGGGGTAAGACGAGTGAATAACGGAGCTGTAATGAATGACATGGGGGAATCGGTGGAACTGGCCGACCGCATGCTGGCGCAGGTGTATGCCTTGCTGCGTGAACGCAACATTATTCCCAACGCCGTACAGGAACAGATGCTGACGTCGCATGTTCGCGCCATGGCGCACCGCTCGGTAACGGGTGAACCCTTACCAGAGGTCGATGCCAGCTTGTTTGATGAAATATCTGCCGAATCAATGGCGCTTGCCCGCGACGTGGTCGCCGAGTTTGGCAATCTTCCTGAGGAAGAGGCCTGGCTGCTGTCGGTGCACTTCGAAGTCGCGAAAGACAACCTTTAAGGAGCAAAAGATGGAACAGATTACCGTAGTGATTGGCGATCGTCTGGGTAAAGGCCAGAAAGTGGCGGCAGGCGTAGAGAAAGCGGGTGGCCGTGCCGTTGTGGTGCCGGGCGTTGCAGCAGATATGAAGCTGGGTGACGTGATGAAAGCGGAAAACGCCACCTTTGGTATCTCGTTTTGCGGCAGCGGTGGTGCGGGTGCGATTACCGCGCAGACCAAATACGGCTACAAGGCGAAATACGGCATGCGCTCGGTCGATGAAGGGGTAACCGCCATCAACGAAGGGTGCAACGTACTGGGATTCGGCTTTATGGACAAAGAAGAGCTCGGCGAGCGCCTGGTGCAGGCGTGGCAAAAGAAACACGGCGCTTAAGCATGAAAGAGCAATTCACCACCACGGTGAGAGTCACGGGTAAGGGCGAGACCAAAGCTCGCGCCTTTGCCGATGCCCTGAACCACGTTCAGGCTGCGGTGATGAAAGCGTCGCCGCATATCTTACTGCGTATTGAGCCACAGGATGTGCAGGTTGTTCAAGCGCGTGAATCGGTGCGTAAAGAGGCGTTTTTATTCCTCTTTTTGCGCCGGGAAAGACGCACTTTCAGCGTGGAGCTGGACGTGACCGTCAACGTGACTGCCATCAATCTCGACAAGGTGGATTTCGTTACGCAACGCTGATTTTCTATTAAAAGGCATAATTATGTTCCTGATAATATTAATAAAATCGCTCATCATCGGCGCGTTGGTTGGCGTTGGTGTCGGCGCTGGGGCTGCACGCATGTTTCATGCGCCTACCACTCAAGGGATGGGCGCGTTTCGTACTCTGGGAGAACTGAATTCCTGCGAAGGGGATCCGGCTTCTCACTTCTCGTTCGGCCTGGGTTTCTTCTTTAACGCCTGGGCTTCCTCTGTTGCGGCGGGGGCGTTCACGCAGGACGTCGACCATCGCATCATCCCCAACTGGGGCGCCGCCGCGCTGATGATTAAAAATCGCAACGTCGGTGAAACGCTGCACGACCCCAAACGCATGGCAATTGCCTGCGGCGTTATCGGGATGATCGTGGTGACCTTCCTGAACCTCACCGCATCATCCGTACCGGAAGCGTTGCAGGTTACCGCCGTCAAGGTGCTGGTGCCCGCGGCTAACCTGCTGGTTAACACCGTGATGCCAGTAATCTTCTGGCTGGCGGCGATCGATGCCGGTAAGAAATCTGGCTTCTGGGCCACCGTTTTTGGCGGCGCGGCGCAGCTGATCATGGGTAACGCCGTTCCGGGTCTGGTTCTCGGCATTCTGATCGGCAAAGGTGTTGAAGAGAGCGGCTGGAACCACGTCACTAAAGTGATGATGGTGGCTATCGTCGCGCTGTTTGTCCTGAGCGGCTTCTTCCGTGGCTTCGACATGAAGATGATCGAATCCTTCCATCTGACCGTGCCTAACTGGCTCGAACTTATCCACAACTCGCTCAGCGGCAAATAACGGAGGTCATCATGGAACAGAATAAAGGTTTTTGGTTCGCTGACTGGTCGTTCCCGATCTTCGTGGGCCTGCTCTCCTCTGGCGTGTTTGCCGGAACACACATGTACTACCTGTACGGTATTGGCGCATTTAACGAAGTGGCTTTTGTGGCGATGCTGAAGGCGGGAATGGATACCGGCTCCTACGGAGCAGTGGCGGCATTTGGCGCAAGCTTCCTGTTTGCCCGCATCATTGAAGGTTCGCTGGTGGGGATTTTGGATATCGGCGGGGCGATTCAGACCGGGGTTGGGTTAGGTGTTCCGGCGCTGCTGCTGGGCGCGGGCATTATCTTCCCGGTCGCCAACTTCGCCGCCTCGCTGGTCACCGGTCTGGTGATTGGTCTGGCGATTGGCTACATCATCATTCTGGCGCGTAAGTTCACCATCAACCAGAGCGACTCGACCTACGGTGCGGACGTCATGATGGGGGCCGGTAACGCCTCCGGACGCTTCCTCGGGCCGTTGATTATCCTCAGCGCGATGACGGCTTCGATTCCTATCGGAATCGGTTCTCTGGCAGGCGCGCTGCTGTTTTACCTGTGGCAAAAACCGATTACCGGCGGGGCGATCCTCGGCGCGATGATCCTCGGGTCCATCTTCCCGATTGCCATTAGTTGATGGTGTGTCGTTGTAGGCCGGATAAGGCGCAGCCGCCATCCGGCAATGACGCCTGATGGCGCTGCGCTTATCAGGCCTACACGACCGCCCCCATTTCAACAGGAGAGAGAGACATGTTTGATTTACTCCTGCGCCGTGCGCGCCTCGTTGACGATACGGTGAGCGATATTGCGCTCAAAGACGGCAAGATAGCGGCGTTGGGTGACGTTGATGGTCCGGCGCTGAAAACCATCGAGCTGGGCGGTGAGTGCTACGTCAGCGCAGGCTGGATTGACTCCCACGTTCATTGCTACCCGAAATCCCCGATTTACCACGACCAGCCGGATAGCGTTGGTATTGCGACCGGTGTCACTACCGTAGTGGATGCGGGCAGCACCGGGGCGGATGACATCGACGATTTTTACACCCTGACCCGGGAAGCTGCCACCGAAGTGTACGCGTTGCTGAATATCTCCCGCGTTGGGCTTATTGCCCAGAACGAGCTGGCCAACATGGTCAATATTGACGCTGATGCGGTGCGAGAGGCGGTGAAACGCCACCCTGATTTTATCGTCGGTCTGAAGGCACGTATGAGCAGCAGCGTAGTCGGTGAAAATGGCATCACGCCGCTGGATCGCGCCAAAGCGATGCAAGCGCAGAACGGTGACCTGCCGCTGATGGTGCACATCGGCAACAACCCGCCGGACCTGGATGAGATCGCCGAGCGCCTGAGCGCGGGTGACATCATTACCCACTGTTACAACGGTAAGCCGAATCGCATTCTGACACCGCAAGGTGAGCTACGAGCGTCAGTGACGCGGGCGATTTCACGCGGCGTGCGTCTGGACGTTGGGCATGGCACCGCCAGCCTGAGTTTTGCGGTGGCAAAACGCGCTATCGAACTGGGTATTTTGCCGCACACCATTAGCTCCGATATTTACTGTCGTAACCGTATCAGCGGCCCGGTGCATTCCCTGGCGAATGTGATGTCGAAATTCCTCGCCATTGGGATGTCGCTTCCGCAGGTCATTGAATGCGTTACCGCCAATGCCGCCGATGGTCTGCGCCTGAAACAGAAGGGGCGGCTGCAGATCGGTCTGGATGCCGATTTAACCCTCTTTACGCTTAAGCGCCAGCCAACCGTGCTGGTAGATGCAGAAAACGACAGCCTGCAGGCTGAACAACTGCTGGTGCCGCTTGCCGCAATACGTGCGGGCAAGGGCTATATGACCGAACAAGGGAGCGCGGAACATGCCTTCGATTTTTGAGAAATACGATTTAAAACAGGTGATTAATACCTCCGGCCGCATGACGGCGCTCGGCGTTTCCACGCCGCGACCAGAAGTGGTTGAAGCCGCGATGGCGGGGATGAACCAATATTTCGAGATGAAAGACCTGGTCAATAAAACCGGCGACTACATCGCGAAATTACTGGAAGTGGAGGGGGCAACGGTTGTCTCTTGCGCATCGGCCGGGATCGCCCTGTCGGTGGCTGGCGTATTGGTTAAAGACAGCGACTGGCTGCTGGAGAACCTGCACGTCACGCCCATCGAGAACAACGAAATCGTGCTGCCCAGAGGTCACAACGTCAACTTTGGCGCACCGGTGGGCACCATGGTAGCGCTTGGCGGCGGCAAGTTAGTGGAAGCCGGTTATGCCAACGAATGTTCCGCGGCACAGCTGGCGGCGGCCATTACACCGCGTACGGCGGCCATTCTGTATATCAAATCTCACCACTGCGTCCAGAAAAGTATGCTCAGCGTGGAGCAGGCTGCGGTGGTGGCGCGTACGCATAATCTGCCGCTGATAGTGGACGCGGCGGCGGAAGAGGATTTGCAGTGCTACTACCGGGTTGGTGCAGATCTGGTGATTTATAGCGGCGCCAAGGCGATAGAAGGACCAACCAGCGGTCTGGTGATTGGTAAAACCCAATATGTTGAGTGGGTGAAGCGCCAGACGGCGGGGATTGGCCGGGCGATGAAGGTGGGCAAAGAGGGAATTCTTGGACTGACCTGCGCCAT
The DNA here is from genome assembly GCF_030332785.1 of Citrobacter sp. Cpo069. Classification (NCBI taxonomy): domain Bacteria; kingdom Pseudomonadati; phylum Pseudomonadota; class Gammaproteobacteria; order Enterobacterales; family Enterobacteriaceae; genus Citrobacter; species Citrobacter sp. Cpo069. Next base: position 58,114 of record NZ_JAOWHD010000056.1, on the reverse strand, counting down.
CGAACTGTATCTGAACGCGCAGAAAGAGAGCGGCGCGGAGATGGTCGAGAAAATGACGCCGTTCATTAATGCGTTGAACCAGCTTAACGGCGTGAGCGCCCGCGTGGTGTGGGATAGTGCAGGGCGCGACATCGCACGGACGGAAATTAAGTTTGATGAAGCGGTAACCGGGATCGCCACGGGGGAACTGGTCGACGCGCTGAAACAGGGGGAGTACGCGATTTACTTCCGTGGTTACAAAGCCAATGAAGGCATTATCGAAGCCGATGTGCGCAGCGTCGATCGCGCGCAGCTGGAGATTGTGGCCCGTCGAATTGGTGAAGTGATTTCGCAGGAGAAAAACGCATGAAACTGACCCCTAACTTTTATCGCGACCGCGTCTGCCTGAACGTGCTGGCAGGCTCCAAAGAAAATGCCCGGGATATTTATGCGGCGGCGGAAGGACACGTGCTGGTTGGTGTGTTGTCAAAAAATTACCCGGATGTCGCAAGCGCAGTAGCGGATATGCGTGAATACGCGGCCCTTATCGACAATGCGCTCTCCGTGGGGCTGGGGGCGGGCGATCCTAACCAGTCGGCGATGGTCAGTGAAATCTCCCGTCAGGTGCAGCCACAACATGTCAATCAGGTCTTTACCGGCGTGGCTACCAGTCGCGCGCTGCTGGGCCAGCAGGAGACAGTGGTCAACGGTCTGGTCTCGCCAACCGGCACGCCGGGCAGGGTGAAAATCTCCACTGGTCCGCTAAGCAGCCAGTCGCCGGAAGGTATTGTACCGATAGAAACCGCGATTGCGCTGCTCAAAGACATGGGCGGTAGCTCAATTAAATACTTCCCGATGGGCGGCCTGAAATGCCGTGACGAGTACATTGCGGTCGCGCAGGCCTGCGCCCGTCATGACTTCTGGCTGGAGCCAACCGGCGGTATCGATCTGGATAATTTCACTGAAATCCTGCAAATTGCCCTCGATGCCGGAGTGAGTAAAATCATTCCTCACATCTATAGTTCGATTATTGATAAGGTGAGTGGTAACACTCGTCCGGACGACGTACGCCAGCTGATGGCGATGACCCGGGCCTGCGTAGGCTAACTGACAGATGAGGAAACTGACGTGCGATTCCCCAACCAACGTTTAGCACAGCTGTTTGACATGTTGCAAAACGAAGCGCTTCCACAGGACGAGCTGGCGCAGCGGTTGTCGGTTTCCACACGCACCGTACGGGCGGATATCACCGCGCTAAACGCGCTGCTCACCCAGTACGGCGCACAGTTTGTCCTCAGCCGGGGTAATGGTTATCAGCTCAAAATTGATGACCCGGCAAGCTTTCACACCCTGCAAACGCAGCAGCCCAATACGTTGCTGCGCATCCCACGCACCAGCCAGGAACGGATACACTGGCTGGTGGTGCGTTTTCTGACGTCGGCTTTCTCGCTGAAGCTGGAAGATTTAGCTGATGAATGGTTTATCAGCCGAGCGACGCTGCAAAACGATATGGCTGAGGTGCGCGAGCATCTGCAACGTTATCATCTGACGCTGGAAACGCGTCCCCGTCACGGCATGAAGCTGTTCGGCAGCGAAATGGCGATCCGCGCCTGTTTGACCGATCTGCTGTGGACGCTGGCGCAGCAGGATCCGCAGCACCCGTTAGTGACGCAAGAAGCGCTGAATGCGGGGCTCCCTGAACAGTTGCAACCCGTTTTGCAGGACATTTTTGCCCGTTTCCATATTCGTCTGACCGATGAGGGCGAGCTGTTTTTACGCTTGTACTGCGCGGTGGCGGTACGGCGGATTAGCGAAGGATATCCACTCCCGGATTTTGCCGCAGAAGAGGCCGATCAATCGGTGTGCCTGGCCACGCGGGAAATCGCGGCGGTACTGCACCGCCTGGCAGACAAACCGCTTTCCGTTTCCGAAGAAAACTGGCTACAGGTGCATATTGCTGCCCGCCAGGTTCAGGAGATCGCGCCCAGTGCTATCAATGCGGATGATGACGAAGCGTTGGTCAATTACATCCTGCGTTTTATCAACACCCAGTACAACTACAACCTGTTGAATGATAAACAGTTGCATGCTGACCTGCTGACGCATATTAAGACGATGATCACCCGGGTGCGTTACCAGATAATGATCCCCAATCCGCTGTTGGAAAATATTAAACAGCACTACCCCATGGCGTGGGACATGACGCTGGCCGCCGTCTCGGGATGGGGAAAATATACGCCGTACACCATCAGTGAAAATGAGATTGGCTTCCTCGTGCTGCATATTGGCGTCGGGCTGGAGCGTAGTTACAACATCGGTTACCAGAGACAGCCGAAGGTTCTGCTGGTATGCGATGCCGGAAATGCGATGGCGCGGATGATTGAAGCGGTATTGGCGCGAAAGTATCCGCAGATAGAGATCGTCGATACCGTAACGCTTCGCGACTACGAACAGCGGGAAAGCATCAGCGAAGATTTTGTTATCTCTACCGCGCGGATTGGTGAAAAAGATAAACCGGTGGTGATGATTGCGCCGTTCCCTACCGATTATCAGCTGGAGCAGATTGGCAAACTGGTGCTGGTCGACAGAACCCGTCCGTGGATGTTGAACAAATTCTTCGATGCCGCCCATTTTCGTGTGATTGACGAGCCAATGGATCAACAAACGTTGTTCAAAACCTTATGCCGTCAGTTGCAGGATGAAGGTTTTGTCGACGCGGAGTTTCTTGATTCGGTGGTTGAGCGCGAGGCCATCGTCAGCACCATGCTGGGTGACAGCATTGCCTTGCCGCACGCCCTTGGTCTGCTGGCAAAGAAAACGGTGGTCTACACCATCCTCGCCCCGCAGGGTATCGCCTGGGGAGATGAAACGGCCCACGTGATCTTCTTGCTCGCTATCAGCAAGAGTGAATACGAAGAGGCGATGGCTATCTACGATATCTTCGTCACCTTCCTGCGCGAACGCGCGATGACGCGACTCTGCGCGTGTCGCAATTTCACCGAGTTCAAAGCGGTTGCGATGGAGTGTGTGAGCCGTTTTTGAGAGGCGGATAACAGAATATTTACCGCCTGAAAGTTAACGCAAATGATGTACAACCTGGTTGCTGCTACCGCGCCAGATCAGCGACGGGTCTTTAAGATCCTGCACAAATTTACCATCGACCAGCACGTTGATGAGATCCACCACCTGCATTTGCGCGGCGTTGAGTTCATCAAGCTTGTAGCCGGTCCACACCCAGATATCTTTCCCCGGACACTCAGCGTGAATACGCTGTACCAGTTGCAGGATATCCGGCACGTTTTGCGGATGCAGCGGATCGCCGCCGGACAGCGAAATACCCTGGCGAGGGATTCGCGTGTCGTTCAGATCGGCAATGATCTTGTCTTCCAACTCTTTGGTAAACGGCTGGCCGGAATTGAGTCGCCAGGTGCTTTTGTTATAGCAGCCAGGGCATTCATGCACGCATCCCGACACAAACAGGGTGCAGCGAGTGCCGGGGCCGTTAACGATATCGACAGGATAGTATTGATGGTATCGCATTTTCGCTTCTCAATTGACGCCATTACTGCGTTGTCTGCGCTCACTCTCCCGGGTCACTTACTTATGTAAGCTCCCCGGGATTCGCTTGCTTGCCGCCTTGTCCTGGCGCCAATTGCTTTGCGAAAAGCGTCACATCGCCAGACAATAATACTGTCGAAATTAACCTATCTGCCCATTACCTAAATGCTTAACGCGGCGCTTCACTTCTTCCTGCTTACCGGCGTTAAACGGACGAGCGTCCGGGCTGCCTAAATAACCGCATACGCGGCGGGTGACCGACACGCGCGCGGCGTCGTGGTTACCACATTTCGGGCAGGTAAAGCCTTTGCTGGTGCACTCGAACTCACCGGTAAAGCCGCACTCGTAGCATTCATCGATTGGCGTGTTGGTCCCGTAATACGGCACGTGCTGATAGCTGTAATCCCAGACGTCTTCCAGTGCTTTCAGGTTGTGCTGAATGTTCGGGTACTCGCCGTAGCAAATGAAACCTCCGTTCGCCAGCGGCGGGTACGGCGCTTCAAAATCGATCTTGTCGTACGGGTTAACCTTTTTCTCCACGTCGAGGTGGAAGCTGTTGGTGTAGTAACCTTTGTCGGTAACACCCGGCACCACGCCAAACTCGGCGGTATCCAGACGGCAGAAACGATCGCACAGGTTTTCACTTGGTGTACTGTACAGACTAAAGCCGTAGCCGGTTTCGTCTTTCCATTGATCGACCGCCTGACGCAGACGTTCCACAATGGCGATAGCTTTAGCGCGAAGCTGCTCGCTGTCGTACAAGTGTTTGTCGCCAAACAGCGCGTTGATGGTTTCGTGAATGCCAATGTAACCCAGAGAAATCGACGCGCGGCCGTTTTTAAAGATTTCTGACACGTCATCGTCTGCTTTCAGACGCACGCCGCAGGCCCCTTCCATATACAGGATTGGTGCAACGCGGGCCTTCACGCCTTCCAGACGCGCAATGCGGGTCATCAGCGCTTTACGCGCCAGGATCAGACGGTCGTCGAGCAGTTTCCAGAAGGTGGTTTCATCGCCATGAGCTTCCAGCGCGATACGCGGCAGGTTAAGGCTGATAACGCCGAGGTTGTTACGGCCATCGTGGACCTGTTCGCCGTTCTCGTTTTCCCATACGCCCAGGAAGCTGCGGCAGCCCATCGGCGTTTTGAAGGAGCCGGTCACTTTAACCACCTGATCGTAGTTCAGGATATCCGGATACATACGCTTGCTCGCGCACTCCAGCGCCAGCTGCTTGATGTCATAGTTCGGATCGCCAAACTTGTGGTTCAGACCGTCACGAATCGCAAACACCAGTTTCGGGAACACGGCGGTTTTACGATTTTTACCCAGGCCAGCAATGCGGTTACGCAGAATGGACTGCTGGATCAAACGCGATTCCCAGCTGGTTCCCAGGCCGAAACCGAAGGTAACGAACGGCGTCTGACCGTTGGCGGTATGCAGGGTATTCACTTCATACTCAAGGGACTGGAATGCGTCGTAGCACTCTTTCTCGGTACGGGAATGCGCATAACCGTCGGCATCTGGGATCTGCCACTCTTCAGCGGTTTTGCGATGCTTATTAAAGCTCTCGGTCACGAACGGTGCGAGAACTTCGTCAATACGGTTAATGGTGGTACCGCCATAAATATGGCTGGCAACCTGCGCGATAATTTGCGCGGTGACGGCCGTCGCGGTGGAGATGGATTTTGGCGGCTCAATCTCCGCGTTACCCATCTTAAAGCCCTGCGTCAGCATACCTTTCAGGTCGATCAGCATGCAGTTAAACATTGGGAAGAACGGAGAGTAGTCGAGATCGTGATAGTGAATATCACCACGCTCGTGCGCCTGGACGACATCACGCGGCAGCAGGTGTTGACGCGCATAGTGTTTGGCGACGATACCGGCCAGCAGGTCGCGCTGGGTCGGGATCACTTTGCTGTCTTTGTTGGCGTTTTCGTTCAGCAGAGCAGAGTTGGTTTGCTCAACCAGACCACGAATTTCCTGGTTCAGACGGCCACGTTTTTCACGCTGTATATCACGGTCGTGGCGATATTCGATGTACGCACGGGCGAGTTGTTTGTACGGACCAGACATCAGCTGGTTTTCTACCGCTGTCTGGATCTCGTTGATATCGACCTGGCTGCGCTCATTCATCTGGCTACTAACGACTTCTGCGACGGTGGCACAGTAATCTGCGTCATCGACTCCCGCTGCTTTAGCTGCACGCAGAATGGCTTCTTTGATGCGCTCTGATTTAAACGGCACTTTACAGCCATCTCGTTTCATCACATGCGGTGTCATGATCACTCCATATTTATAAGAACAGGTTATCCACAGAGGTTGGAGAAGCGGCCATGGCTTTATTCATCTATCTGGCCAATGACTTCCCGCAATCCTGACCCACTTTATCCACAATTCCACCGTTAAACGGTGCACTGTAGTTGTAGCAATTGTAGTCGATTAATACAACATATTGGGTCGGCGTGCATTTTAAGTTCTATATGTAGTGATTTGCATCAAGGATGTTTACGATTTATTTGATGTAGCGCAAAGTAAAAATCGGAGCGTACAGATGACGGGCAGTACAGCGATTGTAAATTGTGGGCAGAAAATTCTGATTAATTATTCAACAAAAACAGGAAGCTAAGCTAAGCGTATATAGCAACGCCCGGTAGCGCTATGCGTACCGGGCCTGAACATAATTGCAAGCTATTTTTGCACCCACCAGACGGCCTCAAAAGGACGCAGTGTCATTTCCCCAGGTTGGCTGGCAACCTCGGCATAGTTGTGCATCAGCACGTGCCAGTTTCCGTCGGTCTGGGCTGGCTGCCAGCTCTGGAAGGTATCGCTCAGATTGGCAATGACCAGCAGCCGCTGCCCTTGCCACTCTCGTTGATAGCACCACAGATGCGGGCTGTCCCGTAGCAGATCCTGGTAGTCGCCCCAGGTGATAACCGGCTCCGCTTTGCGCAAGGCGATCAGCTTCTGATAGGTGTAGAACACCGAGTCGGTATCGTTCAGTGCTGCCGCTACGTTGATGTCTGCTGCGTTGTCACACAGATTGATCCACGGCTCGCCGGGGGTGAAGCCCGCGTGTTTGCTGGCATCCCATTGCATCGGCGTACGGCTGTTATCGCGTGATTTACTGGCGAGGATAGCCAGCAGTTCTTGCGCATCGCGTCCCTGGCCGTTCAACTCGGCAAACATGTTATGGCTTTCCACATCGCGATAATCGGTAATCTGGCGGAAATGCGGGTTGGTCATGCCAATCTCTTCACCCTGGTAGATGTAGGGGGTGCCCTGCATGCCATGCAGCACCATCGCCAGCATTTTGGCCGACGGAACGCGGTATTTACCTTCATCGCCAAAACGCGACACGATGCGCGGCTGATCGTGGTTACACCAGAACAGCGCGTTCCAGGCCTGATTGTGCATGCCCTGCTGCCAGTGGCGGAACAGGGTTTTTAGCGCCACATAATCGGGTTTTGCTAACGTCCACTTCTCACCGTTGGGATAATCCACTTTCAGGTGGTGGAAGTTAAAGGTCATCGACAGTTCACTACCATCTTGTGCGGCGTACTGCTGGCAATGTTCCAGCGTAGTGGAAGACATTTCGCCGACCGTCATCAGGTTGCGTGGGGTAAAAACATCGCGGTTCATCTCACGCAAAAATTCATGCGCGCGCGGGCCGTCGGTATAAAAACGGCGTCCATCGCCGTCGGGATCGTTCGGGAAGTCCTGGTCTTTAGAGATAAGATTCACCACGTCGAGGCGCAGTCCGTCCACGCCGCGATCGGCCCAAAACTCGCATACTTTCTTTAGCTCGGCGCGTACCGCCGGGTTTTCCCAGTTCAGGTCGGCTTGCTCCGGAGCAAAGAGGTGCAGATAGTACTGCTCGCTTTCGGCGTGCCAGCCCCAGGCGTTGCCGCCAAACTTGGAGCGCCAGTTATTTGGCGGGCAGTCTGGCGTGCCATCGCGCCAGAAATAAAACTGACGATACGGGCTGTCTTTATCCAGCGCTTCACGAAACCAGGCGTGCTGGGTTGAGGTGTGGTTAAACACCATGTCGAGAATAATACGGATGCCGCGCGCTTTCGCCTGCGCCACCAGTTCGTCAAAGTCTTCCAGCGTGCCGTAGGCCGGATCGACAGATGTGTAGTCTGCGACGTCGTAACCGTTATCAACCTGCGGCGAAATATAGAACGGCGTCAGCCAGATGGCATCAACGCCCAGCTTTTGCAAATAGTCGAGGCGCTGCGTCACGCCGCGTAAATCTCCGGTGCCGCTGCCGGTGGTGTCCTGAAAACTCTTGGGGTAAACCTGATAGATAACGCCGTTTTGCCACCAGTGGGGAATATTCATGGTTGTTTCCTGGAAATACGCTGGGGCGCAACTGCGCCCCGAAGAAAAGTTAGACAATCTGTAATGTGCCCAGACGGTGTTTACGCTGGTAAACGAATGAGGTCAGTACCATTGGGATGACAATCGCAATGACCATCGCCATGCCAAAGACCTGCCAGTAAGTCGGCTGGATGGAGAGAATGCCCGGCAAACCGCCGACGCCAATCCCGTTCGCCAGCACACCGTTCAGGCCGCACAGCAGTCCGGCGAGACCGGAGCCGATCATCGCGCACAGCATTGGGAAGCGGTATTTCAGGTTGATCCCGTACATCGCTGGTTCAGTTACCCCGAGATAGGCGGAGATCGCAGCTGGAACGGAAATTTCACGTTCGTTGTGTTTGCGACTGGAGATAATGATCCCGACCACCGCAGAGGCCTGAGCGATATTCGACAGTGCGATCAGTGGCCATACCGGCGTGCCGCCCATGCTCTGAATCATCTGCATGTCGATAGCCAGCGTGGTCTGATGCACACCGGTGATCACCAGCGGGGCGTACAGGAAGCCGAACAGCGCCGCGCCAATCGGAGCAAAACTGCCGGTCAGCAGATGACGGACCGCAAACGCGACACCGTCGCCAATCATGCGGCCAAATGGACCGATAAAGGCATGCGCAAGGAATACCGCAAGGATCAGCGAGCACACCGGGACGATCACCAGATACAGGTAATCCGGGACGATGCGCTTCATGCGTGTTTCAATAAACCCGAGCGCCAGCCCGGCCAACAGTGCCGGAATGACCTGCGCCTGGTAGCCCACTTTCTCAATGCTGAACAGGCCGAAGTTCCACACGTCCGGCACCTGCTGACCGAGCAAATAGGCGTTCATCAGTTGCGGAGAAACCAGGGTCACGCCCAGCACAATACCGAGGATCGGCGTACCGCCCATTTTCTTGACCGCCGACCAACAAATCCCGACCGGCAAATAGAAGAAGATCGCTTCGCCAATCAGCCACAGGAAGTCATAGAGGGTTTTCAGCGAAGGATGCATCTGCGCTAGCGTCTGCCCGTTACTCATGGGCAGATCGCCGATCACGTTACGGAAACCTAAGATAAGGCCGCCGCTAATCAGTGCTGGCAGCAGAGGGAAGAAGATCTCCGCGAAGTGAGAAATCAGCTGCTCGTGCCACTTCATGTTCTGCCGCGCCGCTTTCTTTGCCTGCTCTTTGTCGGCACTGGCTTGTCCGGTGGTCGCCAACAGCGCTTTGTAGTAATCGCCCACCTCGGTGCCAATTACTACCTGAAACTGCCCGGCGTTGGTGAAGCAGCCTTTGACCATTGGCAACAATTCGATCTCTTTCGGTCTGGCGTTTGCAGGCTGATTCAGCACAAAACGCAGGCGAGTAATGCAGTGACTCACCGTAGCGATATTGTCGCGCCCGCCAACCAGCTCAATCAGCCGGTCGATGTCTGCTTGTTTTATTTTGCTCATGATGGTGTGTGTTCCCCGTAGACCGGAAAAGACGCTGTTGCGTCGTCATTCGGCAACTCTCTCGTTGTTGGCGCCAGAGTATATCTTCGATGAATATTTAAAAATGGGAACGTTCCCGAAACGCAGCGAAGATCACAAATTAATGCTCAGAAAGCGATCAGGAGAGGGTGGAAGGAATAACGATTTGTCGTGGTTCGCTGCGGCCGTTGATCTGTTCGATCAGCTGCGAGGCCGCTTGTCGCCCGGCTTCGGCGTATCCTGGATCGACGGTGATAATTTCCGGATGGAGGAATTTCATCAGCGGCGTGCTGCCCACGCTCGCCAGCTGCAGGTTCTCAATCCGCTGCTCCTGCAGGTATTTGCTGACGCCAAGGGCAAGGGTATCCGTCGCACAGACTAAGGCAGTGGTTTCCGGGGTGATGACGTTGGCGGCCTGCTCATAGCCCTGCTTCATGGCCAGACCCGGCAGCGCGGCCACAGGATGTAGTTTGTGTTTTTTACAGAATACCAGGTAGGCCTCATGGCGGCGTTTACCAGTGGTCACATCGCTATGCGGAACACCAAGAAAGCTAATATGGCGATGCTCGCGTTCGTATAAACGCTGCATCAGGGTACGAATGGCACCCTCATCGTCATAGCAGACGGAGGCAAAGCCTTTGGCATCTCTAGCCAGCAGCACCAGAGAATCCTGCCAGGAGGCGAGCATGGCTTCAGTAATGCCGGTAAAACCAAACAGCACCACGCCATCAATGTTGCGGCGTCTGAGCATGCCGAGATGTTCTTCAACCAGCTCGGGCGAGAACTGGCTTTCCATCATGATCGGATCGTAGCCCTGTTCATAAAAGGCGGGCAGCATGGTCTGCACGGCGAGATTTTCCGAAAGCGAGTCCAGACGCGTGACGATAATCGCCACCACCTTGTCGCTTTGTCCGCGCATGGCGCGTGCGGAGCGGGAAGGGGAAAAACCGTGCTGATTCATCACCGCCTCAACGCGTTCGCGGGTGCGTTCACTCACGCCGCTTTCATTGTTGAGCACACGGGAAACGGTTGATTTTCCCACACCGCTTAAGCGGGCGATGTCTTTAATGGTCAGCCGATTTTGCATCCTGTTTTCCCGTGTTGCGTGTGAAGTTATGCCAAATAGAGAATAACTTTACTCAAGCGCGGCGCAATGGGCAAAGTCTGGTATACGTTTGGTTTAGTTTCCATGGTTTATCATACCGCCATAATTGCCACAAACCTTATGGTTTTCTGCGTATAATCCGCGGCGCAAATCATTCACTTACCGGAGGCTATATGGATCCCGATCCCACCCCTCTCCCGAGATGGAGAAACAACCCTTTCCGGTAAGCCTGTCTTTCACTGTCTTACCGGAACAGTAAGACAGTGACGTTCTGACGTCCCTGTTGTGATTTTAATATTGCCACCAGGCAAGGCTTTGCCACGCCTGAAGGATTTACTGCGCCTGTTTATACTGGTGCAGAGGGACTGCCTATGTTCAAAAATATGACTCGCCAGCTGTTTGCCCGGCTAAGCCGCCATTTACCACATCGTCTGGTGCATCGCGATCCGTTGCCGAATGCTCAGACCGTTGCCAGCACACCGATCCCGCCATCGCTGAGCGAACATTGCCTGAAAATGGCGCTGATGGACGAAGACGCGCTGTGGAAAACGTTCGGCGCTCATCCGGAAGGCTTAAACGCCGCAGAAGTCGAGAACGCCCGTGAAATTCATGGCGAGAACCAGTTGCCAGCGCAGAAGCCGTCACCCTGGTGGGTGCATCTGTGGGTCTGCTATCGCAACCCGTTTAATATACTGCTGACCATTCTCGGGGCGATTTCCTATGCCACCGAAGATCTGTTTGCCGCTGGCGTCATCGCCCTGATGGTCGTCATCTCTACGCTGCTGAATTTTGTGCAAGAGGCGCGTTCCACCAAAGCGGCTGATGCGCTGAAAGCGATGGTCAGCAACACCGCCACGGTGCTGCGCGTTATCAACGAGAAAGGGGAGAACGGCTGGGTTGAACTGCCGATCGACCAGTTGGTTCCCGGCGATGTCATCAAGCTGGCGGCAGGGGATATGATCCCGGCCGATCTGCGCGTGGTACAGGCTCGTGACCTGTTCGTCGCCCAGGCTTCGCTGACCGGTGAATCGCTGCCGGTGGAGAAAGTGGCAACCAGTCGCGATCCGCAGCAAAGCAACCCGCTGGAATGCGATACCCTGTGCTTTATGGGCACCAACGTGGTGAGCGGCACGGCGCAGGCCATCGTGATTTCAACCGGAGCCAATACCTGGTTTGGGCAACTGGCCGGTCGCGTCAGCGAGCAGGAAAGCGAGCAGAATGCCTTCCAGAAAGGGATCAGCCGCGTCAGCATGCTGCTGATCCGCTTTATGCTGGTGATGGCGCCCATCGTGCTTATCATCAACGGCTACACCAAAGGTGACTGGTGGGAAGCGGCGCTGTTTGCCCTGTCTGTGGCGGTGGGACTGACACCGGAAATGCTGCCGATGATCGTCACTTCGACGCTGGCACGTGGGGCGGTGAAGCTGTCAAAACAAAAGGTTATCGTTAAACACCTCGACGCTATCCAGAACTTTGGCGCGATGGATATCCTGTGCACCGATAAAACCGGCACCCTGACTCAGGATAAAATTGTACTTGAGAATCATACGGATATCTCTGGAAAGCCCAGCGAACATGTCCTGCATTCTGCGTGGCTGAACAGCCATTATCAGACCGGGCTGAAGAATCTGCTGGATACGGCGGTGCTGGAAGGTGTGGACGAAGAATCAGCCCGCCAGCTCTCGACTCGCTGGCAGAAAATCGATGAGATCCCGTTTGATTTTGAACGTCGCCGCATGTCGGTAGTGGTGGCAGAAGAAACCGATGTGCACCAGCTGGTCTGTAAAGGGGCGCTACAGGAGATCCTCAGCGTATGTACCCAGGTGCGTCACAACGGTGAGATAGTCCCGTTAGATGACAACATGCTGCGTCGGGTGAAACGCGTTACGGACACGCTGAACCGCCAGGGGCTGCGCGTGGTGGCGGTGGCGACGAAATACCTGCCAGCGCGTGAAGGTGATTACCAGCGTATTGATGAATCAGATCTGATCCTCGAAGGCTATATTGCGTTCCTCGATCCGCCGAAAGAGACCACCGCACCTGCGCTTAAAGCGCTGAAAGCCAGCGGCATTACGGTGAAAATCCTCACTGGCGATAGCGAATTGGTGGCGGCAAAAGTGTGTCATGAAGTGGGCCTGGATGCGGGCGATGTGGTTATCGGTAGCAGCATTGAAGGGTTAAGCGATGATGAGCTGGCTCGGCTTGCTCAGCGCACCACGCTGTTTGCCCGTCTGACGCCAATGCACAAAGAGCGCATTGTCACGCTGCTCAAGCGCGAAGGCCATGTGGTCGGCTTTATGGGCGATGGTATAAACGATGCCCCGGCGCTGCGCGCGGCGGACATTGGTATCTCCGTTGACGGCGCGGTTGATATTGCACGTGAAGCGGCGGATATCATCCTGCTGGAAAAGAGCCTGATGGTGCTGGAAGAAGGGGTGATTGAAGGACGCCGTACCTTCTCTAACATGCTGAAGTACATCAAAATGACGGCCAGTTCAAACTTCGGTAACGTGTTTAGCGTGCTGGTGGCGAGCGCCTTCTTACCGTTCCTGCCGATGTTACCGCTGCACTTACTGATTCAGAACCTGCTGTACGATGTATCCCAGGTGGCGATTCCGTTTGATAACGTCGACGAAGAGCAGATCAAAAAGCCGCAGCGCTGGAATCCCAGCGAATTGGGCCGCTTTATGATCTTCTTTGGACCGATCAGCTCGATCTTTGACATTCTGACCTTTTGCCTGATGTGGTTCGTCTTCCATGCCAATACGCCTGAACATCAGACGTTGTTCCAGTCTGGCTGGTTCGTGGTGGGCCTGCTGTCGCAAACGTTGATTGTGCATATGATCCGTACCCGTCGTGTGCCGTTCATCCAGAGCCGCGCCGCGTGGCCGCTGATGTTGATGACGCTGGTGGTGATGGTCGTCGGCATTGCATTACCGTTCTCGCCGCTGGCCAGCTATCTGCAATTGCAGGCATTACCGCTGAGCTACTTCCCGTGGCTGATTGCGATTCTGGCGGGTTACATGACATTGACTCAATTAGTGAAAGGTTTTTATAGCCGTCGCTACGGCTGGCAGTAAACATCAAACGCCTCAGCAGGATGGTGTTAATACCATCCTGCATTCCTCATTTTCATTCGAAGATATTACCTCGCAACATTAGTGTTTTATTTTTATTGAAATGCTAACGGGTGTTATTAGTATCAAATCGCCTTCCTTGCGTTGTTTTTTTATCAATAAAACGATCTGCATTGCAAAAATGAAACAGCGTGCTAAAAATTTTAAGCGTCTGCGATTTTTTGTGAACGCAGTCATCGAAATAAATTGTTACACCAGTTAGTCTGCGCAGGTAACGTCGTTAAGAAAGTTTCTCGCTGCCCGTTTTTAATTCCGGCAGTCATTTGCTCTGCAAGCTATTCCTGTTAATGGATATTATGAACTTCTGGAGAAGGACAAATGAAACTGACAAAAAACCTGTTAAGTCTATGTATTGGCGCGTCTGTATTACTGATGAGTCATGCAACGCTGGCACAAACTTTTCGCGCCGCAGATGTGCATCCGGCTGATTACCCGAACGTTGTTGCAGTGAAACATATGGGGGAAAAACTTAGCGCCGCGACCGACGGGCGTCTGGAGATTAAAACATTTCCTGGTGGCGTGTTAGGCGATGAAAAACAGATGATTGAACAGGCGCAATTAGGCGCTATCGATATTATTCGTGTCTCAATGACGCCTGTTGCCGCCATTCTCCCTGAAATTAACGTGTTTACCCTGCCATATATTTTCCGCGATGAGGACCATCTGCATAAGGTTCTCGACGGCATGATCGGTCAGGAGATTGGCGACCGTCTGACGGCTAATACCAAATCGCGGCTGGTGTTTCTCGGCTGGATGGATGCCGGCACGCGTAACCTGATCACCAAAAATCCGGTGGTGAAACCGGAGGATTTACACGGTATGAAAATCCGCGTCCAAGGAAGTCCGATAGCGCTGGATACCCTGAAAGCGATGGGCGCTAACTCCGTTGTCATGGGCGTCAGTGAAGTATTTAGCGGCATGCAGACCGGCGTTATTGATGGCACGGAAAATAACCCGCCAACGTTTGTTGCGCATAACTATTTACCGGTCGTGAAAAACTATACCTGGAGCAAACACTTTATTATTCCTGAGCTTTTTCTGTTTTCGAAAGCTAAATGGGATAAGTTGAAAAAAGAAGATCAGGATCTCATTATTAAACTCGCCAAAGAAGCACAGATAGAGCAACGAAAACTTTGGCAGGATTATAATGCGAAATCACTGGAGACCATGAAAGCCAACGGCGTTCAGTTCCACGATATTGATACGGACTATTTCTATAAAGCCACGCAGTCAGTGCGGGATAATTACGGTAAAGACCACCAGGATTTGATCAAACGTATTCAGGATGTGAAGTAATTCATCAGGTGGAGGATATCAACCCTCCGCCTGAATCTTTTGATTAATTCGAGGTGATAATTATGGGTGAATGCTATTCATCGGTAATGGATTTTCTTTATCGAGTGTCAATGTGGATTGCCGGTATCGCATTATTGGTCATGGTCGCCATTATCCCCATTGGCATATTCGCGCGTTATGTTCTGAATAACGCCCTGTCATGGCCTGAACCCGTTGCTATTCTCTGTATGGTGACATTCACCTTTATTGGCGCGGCGGTGAGCTATCGTGCAGGCTCGCATATCGCGGTGAGCATGGTGATTGACCGTCTGGGGGATGCTTCCCGCCGTTATTGCTCGGTAATCGCAGACGTTATGTTGGTGGCGATAAGCCTGTTTATCCTCTGGTACGGAACCAATCTCTGTCTTGAACTGTGGGACCAGCCCGTGGCGGAATTCCCGCTTTTAAGCGCCGGGCAAAACTATCTTCCGTTGCCGATAGGCTCTGCCATAACGCTGCTGTTTATCGCTGAAAAGATTTTCCGTGGTCCGCAGTACCAACGTCCCGTTGTCATGCTGGGATCGACCAGCTAGTTACCGCCCCCATTTCAGAAAGGAAAGCAGATGGATGCATTTATTCTCGTCTTTACGCTCGGCATTATGCTGGCGATTGGGGTACCGGTAGCGTACGCAGTTGGCATTAGCGCCATCATTGGGGCCTGGTACATAGATATTCCGCTGGAAGCGGTAATGATCCAACTGACCAGCGGGGTGAACAAATTCTCTCTGTTAGCGATCCCATTCTTTATTCTGGCCGGGGCTATTATGGCCGAAGGGGGAATTGCGCGGCGACTGGTGAACTTTGCCTATATTTTTGTTGGTTTTATCCGCGGCGGACTGTCGCTGGTAAACATTGTGGCATCAACCTTTTTTGGCGCCATTTCCGGATCGTCGGTGGCTGATACCGCGTCCATTGGTTCGGTAATGATCCCGGAGATGGATAAAAAAGGTTATCCGCGTGACTTTGCCGCAGCGGTAACTGCCAGCGGTTCGGTGCAGGCGATTCTTACGCCGCCCAGCCATAACTCGGTTATCTACTCGCTGGCAACCGGTGGCACGGTGTCGATTGCCGCGCTGTTCATCGCCGGGATCCTGCCGGGGCTGCTGTTAAGCCTCAGCCTGATGGTGATGTGCGTGGCTTTTGCGCACAAGCGCGGTTATCCAAAAGGAGAACGTGTACCGTTTCGCCAGGCGCTGAAGATTTTCGTTGATACGCTGTGGGGCCTGATGACCGTTGTGATCATCATGGGCGGTATCCTGTCAGGTATCTTTACCGCGACGGAGTCTGCGGCAATTGCCTGCCTGTGGGCCTTCTTTGTCACCATGTTTATCTATCGTGACTATAAATGGTCTGAGCTGCCGAAGCTGATGTTCCGCACGGTGAAAACGGTCACTATCGTCATGATCCTGATAGGCTTTGCCGCCGCGTTCGGTGCTGTCATGACTTATATGCAGTTGCCGATGCGTATCACTGAAGCCTTCACCAGCATCTCGGACAACAAATACGTCATCCTGATGTGTATTAACATCATGCTGCTGCTGATCGGTACGCTGATGGATATGGCACCGCTGATCCTCATTCTGACGCCGGTTCTGCTGCCGGTGACCAACGCGCTCGGCATTGATCCGGTTCATTTTGGCATGATCATGCTGGTGAACTTAGGGATCGGCCTGATTACGCCGCCGGTAGGGTCGGTGCTGTTTGTGGCCAGTGCGGTGAGTAAACAGAAAATAGAGCAGGTGGTGAAGGCGATGCTGCCGTTCTACCTCGTGCTATTCCTGGTGCTGATGCTCGTGACGTACATTCCGGCGATTTCGCTGTTCCTGCCGAAACTGTTTGGCGTGATGTGATAAATGCCCGGTGGCGCTCGCGCTTACCGGGCCTACAAACTATGCTTCGCCAGGCCGATAATCTTTCAGACCATGCGCACAATTATATACCCAACGGCAAAGACAAAAAGAGCAATGTAGGCCCAACTGAAATGATAAAACGCATTTCTCGCTCCACGTCCGGAGCGGGCGAGAAAGATATTTTCTTCTTGGATGTGTTTTGCAGATATCTTGCGAAATTGACGGATGTAGCCAACGCAGTACGCGAGGAAAAAGAACATCACACATGCGGAGAGGGATTTAGAGAACATAATGGCGAGTAATGTGGCCGAAATGAAAAAGAACAAGAATACGATTGCGCCCGTCGATTCTAATTGTTTTAACTCACGGCGGATGCCTTCGGCGTGCTGCTCCTGCCAGCGACGGAGCGTGCTGACGCTAAATTCGTATTTTTCACATAATACCTTATTGGATACGCCGTTTTTAGACTGCTGAAGAAAATCGGCGATTTGTTCTGCGGTAAAACGAGCTTTTGTCATTACCGGCCCTCCATGGCGCGGTCAACCTTGAGATAATCCAGAACGTCGCCTGGATTATCTTTACGCTAGAAATCAGCGACGAACGGCGATCGCTTCAATCTCGATTTTCACGTCTTTCGGCAGACGGGCAACTTCTACGCAAGAACGCGCAGGGAAGGTCGCGTTGTGTTCGGTGAAGAACGCTTCGTAGGTCGCGTTTACAGTTGCGAAATCGTTCAGGTCTTTTACGAAGACGGTCGTTTTTACGATGTCGCCCACTTTCAGGCCTGCTGCTTCAACGATAGCTTTTACGTTTTCCAGCGACTGACGTGCCTGAGCGGACACGTCTTCCGCTACGGCACCGGTTTTCGGATCGACCGGGATCTGACCGGAAGTGATTACCATGCTACCCAGGTCAACGCCCTGAACGTATGGGCCGATTGCTGCTGGTGCATTTTCCGTCGCGATAGTCTTGCTCATGATTTCTCCTGAATTACAGCGGTAGTAGAATGTTCCCGCTCATTATAGGGAGCCGGGATCTCATAACCAACCCCAATTAGTTGGCCAGCACCACATAATGCGAAAACTCTTTTTCACAGTATTTGCATTTGAGTGCGATGTCATCGGCACGCTTTTTCACTGCAAAACTGGAGGAAACCGGCTCAGCATGGCTGATACAGTTGCTGTTCGGGCAAACCAGTACATTGTCGATACGCTCAGGCAGGCTCGGACGAGATTTACCCACCACGTCGTAATCGTCAATGCGGTTTACCGTTGCCTGCGGGGCGTACAGGGAGAGCTGGTTTACCTGCTCATCGGTCAGGAACGTGTTTTCAATTTTAATCAGGTCCTTACGGCCCATCTCGCCTGACGGCAGGTTCAGACCGATGGTGATACGCTGGTCGGTTTCCGTCAGTTTGAACAGCGTCAGCAGCTTAAAACCAACCTGTGCGGGAATATGGTCAATCACGGTGCCACGTTTGATGGCTTCAACCTGCAGTTTGTTATCGTGTGTCATCTCTTTTTCTCCCTTACAGTGCCAGTTCGCTATTCAGTACCAGTGCCAGTAACGCCTGGCGGGCGAAGATGCCGTTGCCAGCCTGCTGGAAATACCAGGCGTGCGGCGTCTTGTCGACGTCGGTGGTGATCTCATCGATACGCGGCAGCGGATGCAGTACCCTCATGTTTGCTCTGGCGCCGTTCAGATCGCTGGCGCGCAGAACAAACTGCGCTTTCACGTTGGCGTATTCGGACGGGTCCAGACGCTCTTTTTGTACGCGGGTCATGTAGAGGATATCGACCTCCGCCATCACCTCTTCAATAGTGCCGTGCAGGCTCCAGGCGATACCTTTTTCATTCAACATATCCAGAATGTATTGCGGCATCGCCAACGCGTCCGGGGCGATGAAGTAGAAACGGTTACCTTCGAACTTCGCCAGCGCCTGGGTCAGGGAATGGACGGTGCGGCCATATTTCAGGTCACCCACCATGGCGATGTGCAGATTGTCCAGGCGACCCTGAGTTTCCTGAATGGTGAACAGATCCAGCAGCGTTTGGGTGGGATGTTGGTTGGAGCCGTCGCCTGCGTTCAGTACCGGAACGTTACCGGAGAACTCCGTAGCCAGACGCGCGGCGCCTTCCTGCGGATGGCGCATTACGATGGCGTCGACATAGGTGCTGATGACGGAAATAGTGTCGGCCAGCGTTTCACCTTTTTTGCCCAGAGAGGTATTGCTGCTGTCAGAGAAACCCACCACGCTGGCGCCCAGGCGATGCATGGAGGTTTCAAAGGATAAACGGGTGCGGGTTGAGGCTTCAAAGAAGCAGCTGGCGATAACCTTATGCTTTAACAGCTCCGGCTGTGGGTTAGCTTTTAATTTCGCCGCTGTTGCGAGGACCAGATTGAGGTCATCGCGGCTGAGGTCGTTTATGGAAATGATGTGTTTTTGATAGAGCGGGTTAGCCATGTTTATCTCCTGACGCCTGGGCAAAAAAAAAGCCCCTCAATTGAGGGGCTCGGAATGGGTGATCAACGGAAAGAAAAACGGCAGGCCAGCGTCCTTTTTCAGACGCGGTAAGACAAAATGTCGTACACACTGAACCATACATCCTCCCGGCAAATTGTCCGCGATTATACTCAGCTCCGTTATGGGATCAAGCGAAAAATTCACAAATTATTCATCGCAAACGATTCTCATGAATATTCATTCACCCTGAATGCCAAACAGCAACAATGAGATAAACATGCGTTGACGCAAAATATCGGCAAATAGCAGTAGTATGGCAGACCGTTTTTTCGTATAACAACTAAAATGAAACGATGTTTTAATTAAGGGGTTTGAGATGATTGTCGGCAATATTCACAACCTGTATGCCTGGCTGCCGGAAGAGCTGCGTCAGGCGATTGAACACATTAAAGCGCATGTGACGGATGCGACGGAAAAGGGTAAGCACGACATCGACGGCGATCGTCTGTTTTATCTGATTGCTGAAGATATGACGGAGCCGTTTGCACAGCGCCGCGCTGAGTATCACGCGCGCTATCTGGATATTCAGATCCTGCTCAAAGGTCAGGAAGGCATGACCTTCAGCACGCAGCCTGCGGGCGCGCCGGAAACTGACTGGCTGGCGGATAAAGATATCGCCTTCCTGCCGGAAGGGGGACAGGAGAAAACGGTGGTGCTGAACGAAGGTGATTTCGTGGTGTTCTATCCGGGCGAAGTGCATAAACCGCTGTGCGCGGTCGGTGCACCAGCGCTGGTACGCAAAGCCGTGGTGAAAATGCGGGTGGCATAAGCGTATTTGCCGGGGGGCGGCTTCGCCTTGCCCGGCCTACGGGAGCGCTATTGTAGGCCGGATAAGATGCTTAGCATCGCCATCCGGCATTCTTTTCATCCATGCTCTTACTTCGCCAGCGTCGCCACCATCACCGCTTTGATGGTGTGCATCCGGTTTTCTGCCTGATCAAATACGATACTGGCGGGGGATTCAAAGACCTCATCGGTCACTTCCATTCCACCGTGCAGACCATATTCCTGTGCCATTTGTTTGCCAAGCGTGGTTTGATCGTCATGAAACGCGGGCAAGCAGTGCAGGAATTTCACCTGCGGATTGCCGGTCAACGCCATCATCGCGCTATTAACCTGGTACTTACGCAGCAGCGCAATACGTTCGGCCCACTTCTCTTTTGCCTCGCCCATTGATACCCAGACGTCGGTATAGATGAAGTCTGCGTCTTTCACGCCCGTGGCGACATCTTCGGTCAGCGTAATATTGCCGCCGTTTTTCTGTGCCAGCGCTTTGCACTCCGCAACCAGACTTTCTTCCGGCCAGCAGGCCTGCGGTGCGACCAGACGCAGATCCAGCCCGGTTAACGCGGCGGCTTCCAGCATGGAATTACCCATATTGTTGCGGGCATCACCGGTGTAGACCAGCGTCATCTCATTAAACGCTTTACCCGGCAGGTGTTCATGCATAGTTAACAGATCCGCCAGCAGCTGGGTGGGATGAAACTCGTTGGTTAATCCGTTCCACACCGGAACTCCGGCATATTCCGCCAGCGTCTCGACAATCTCCTGACCGTGGCCCCGATACTGAATACCGTCGTACATACGGCCGAGTACGCGGGCGGTGTCTTTGATCGACTCTTTATGGCCAATCTGGCTGCCGCTCGGCCCGAGATATGTCACGCGCGCGCCCTGATCGTATGCGGCAACTTCGAAAGAGCAACGGGTACGGGTTGAGTCTTTTTCGAAGATGAGCGCGATGTTTTTACCGGTGAGCTTTGCGGCTTCAGTGCCGTTTTTCTTATCAGCCTTCAGCTGTGCGGCGAGCTGAAGCAGTGACGTGAGTTCAGCAGAGGTGAAATCAAGCAGTTTCAAAAAATGTTTCTGATAAAACGCAGACATGGTTCCCTCACATGGCTTAGGCCATTTATTGAATTAAAATTCAATTTATATGGATGTTTATTCATTTGCAACCTTGTTTAACAAATCTTTCCTGGAAAGGTGGAGGCAATGACAGCGGTATGTGACAATAAGAGTATCGGCAGGACATTATGAGGAACGAGCCATGGCAAACCCGGAACTACTGGAAGAACAGCGTGAAGAAACGCGCTTGATTATTGAAGAGTTACTCGAAGATGGCAGCGATCCAGACGCGCTGTACACCATTGAGCATCACCTTTCCGCGGATGACTTCGAAACCCTGGAAAAAGCGGCAGTAGAAGCCTTCAAGCTGGGTTATGAAGTGACCGAGCCGGAAGAGCTGGAAGTGGAAGAAGGCGACACGGTTATTTGCTGTGACATTCTGAGCGAATGTGCACTGAATGCGGAGTTGATCGATGCTCAGGTTGAGCAACTGATGAACCTGGCCGAAAAATATGATGTGGAATACGACGGTTGGGGCACCTATTTTGAAGACCCGAACGGTGAAGAAGGTGAAGACGGCGACGATGAAGACCTCGTCGACGAAGATGATGACGGCGTGCGTCACTAAGTCATCAACTGACCTGCGGTAGCCCAGGCTGCCGCAGGCCAAGGACAATGTATGGATTACCTGCAAATACTCTCCCCGATCCACAACTTCCTGCACTGTAAAACGCCCCAGGCCTGGCTTGATAAAGCGCGAGACCCGGCGAATCTCCCACTGTTATTGACCGATCACCTCGTCTGTGAGCTGAAAGCGGCGCAAACGGCGATGCTGCTGGTGCGTAAGTATGTCGCAGATAAACAGGGATCGCAGGCGCTGCTGGACTGGCTGAAACCCTATGAAGCGTTTGCTTTCAGAGAAGGGGATGAGCCGGATTTTATCGCGCTGAATAAACAGATAAGCAAAAGCGTGATGCCGCAAACCGACGACCCGTGGGGACGCAAGCTTATCGACAGCATGGTTTTGCTTATCAAAGAAGAGCTGCATCACTTCTGGCAGGTGCGTGAGGCGATGATGAGCCGCAACATTCCCTATATTAAGATTACCGCCAGCCGTTACGCTAAAGGCATGCTCAAAGAGGTACGCACCCACGAGCCGCTGACGTTAATCGATAAACTGATTTGCGGGGCTTATATTGAGGCGCGTTCCTGTGAACGGTTCGCCGCGTTGGCACCGTATCTGGATGACGATTTGCAGGCGTTTTATCTGTCGCTACTGCGATCCGAGGCGCGGCACTATCAGGATTACCTGGCGCTGGCGCAGCAGGTTTCAGCCGATGATATCAGTAGCCGGGTGCGGTTTTTTGGCGAAGTAGAAGCCGCGTTGATCACCTCTCCTGACGATGAATTCCGTTTTCACAGTGGTGTGCCAGCTTAATTCCTTTCTTTGACGCGCGGTGTCCATCGCCGCGCGGTTTAATCCTTCCTGTTTCTGTTAGCAAAATCTGGTGGCTGGAAATCGCTCGCTGCTGCCGTAATAATCAAAACACACGAAGGGGAAATATATCCCCGTAACAGAGATGATTTGGCATAAGGATGGTTAATGAACTGGGCACACGTATTGTTGGCAGGTTATATCGGGGCGGTGATTGCTATCGTCATCGGCATGTTTCGCAAAAAAGGCTGGCTGGGCAAGATCTCCGGCGCGGTGGTTTTTGTGGTGGCGATTATCGCGTGGAATCTGTTTGATGTGCACTACCTGATCCCACGCGAAAGCCCGGATTATGGTCTGACCGAAGAGCAGCAGTTTGAAAAGGCGATGCTCTCCAATCCGGCATTTCAGGTGATTAAGGAGCAGGAACCTGAGCTGACACAAAAAATTATCAGCCAGGCAGCGCAGATGAAGAAAGCAGGGAGTAGCGAACAGCAGGTTATCGACGCGATACAGCCGCAAATTCTTCAGTTACAAATGGCAAGATTGCAGCAGGCGCCAGATGCCAATGTCATTGAATATATGAAAATTAACCTTGAGCAGATCGCTGCTGTGGCCAAAATAGGTGATGACGAATGCTTCCGCTTTCTGTTTCCGGCAGTGAAAGGGGGGATTAACCCGGCACGTCTGGTTCCGCATGAGATCATGAACCGTCGTATGGCGAGTGATATGAGTATGATGCGTGCTGCCTATGGTCCGAACAAACATACGGTCACGGCAGAAGAGAAACAGCTGGCGTTGCAGGATCTGCAAGCAATAAGCCCTGGGTTAGTACAGCGCTATGGGCCGGATATTCAGATCATGGCCGATCCGACTAAAGCGATCGGCAAAGAGAAGATTGCCTGTGAGATAGTGCAGGATCTCTGGTCACAGGTACTGAAGCTGCCAACCGCCCGCGCGGCTGGCGTTATTCGACTGATGCTCTCAACCGAGATGCAGTAACGCGGCTAAAGCCTCTCGGCGTAAGGTCAGAGGGGCTTTAACATCCGCACTTCACAATCCACGTGCCCGGTACAGCCCAGCGCTTCGCTGATATGCTCAAAGCCTAAATGCTCATACAGGCGGATTGCCTCAGTCAGAAACGCTGTGGTCTCCAGATAGCACTGTTTAAAACCCTGCTCGCGGGCATGTTCGAGCGCCATCAATGCCAGCTTTTTCGCCAGCCCCTGACCGCGCGCGCTCGACAGGAAGTACATCTTTTGCAGCTCGCAAATGCCTGGTTCACTACATCCTAACGGCGCAACGCCGCCGCCGCCCACGACTTCACCATTTTGCTCAACCACCCAGTAGGCCGCGCCCGGCTGGCTGTAAACCTGGAACAGTTCGTCCAGATTAGGGTCGGCAACGGTATAGCCCTTATCGGCGGTAAGCCCGTATTCAGCGGAAACTTTGCGGATAACACGGGCAATGGCGGCGTTATCATCGGCAGAAATTCGGCGCAGCGTTGCCGCGACGGAGGTAATGGCACTCATAGCGAACTCATGACATAAAAGTGAGACATATGCAGTTAATACCACTGCGGTGAGGGGAAGCGCAAGCGAGGATAATTCAATAAAAAGCCTCTGAGCATATGCGTCAGAGGCTTTATCGTCTGTGGTGTCGGATGCGCTACGCTTATCCGACCTACGATGACGGTGCCCGTTTGCCGAATAAGCGCAGCGCTATCCGGCATAGGCAATTACAGCGCGGCGATGACCGCCTGCTGTTCAATCAGCTTCGCTTTGGCTTCTGCGTAACCGTCCAGCTTCTCACGCTCTTTGGCGATAACTGCTTCCGGTGCGCGGGCAACGAAACCTTCGTTGGAAAGTTTGCCTTCGATACGGGCAATCTCGCCTTCGATTTTCGCCACTTCTTTCGCCAGACGTGCCAGCTCATCTTCTTTGTTGATGAGGCCAGCCATTGGGATCAGCAGTTCGGCGCCGTCGATGATTTTGGTCACGGAGACCGGACCTTTGTCATCGGCTGGCAGCACGGTAATGCTTTCCAGACGTGCCAGGTTCAGCAGGAAGCTGCGGTTGTCGTTCACACGACGCATCGCATCAGCGCTGCAACCACGCAGCAGCAGCTCCAGCGGTTTGCCCGGGGCGATGTTCATTTCCGCACGGATGTTACGTACGGCGACGATTGCCTGCTTCAGCCATTCGGTATCGGCCAGCGCCGCTTCATCAACCTGCGCTGCGTTATATTCCGGGAACGGCTGCAGCATGATGGTATCTGCAGTGTTGCCACAAATCACTTTCACGCGCTGCCAGATGGTCTCGGTGATGAACGGAATGATTGGGTGCGCCAGGCGCAGCAGACCTTCCAGCACGGTAACCAGCGTATTGCGGGTGCCGCGCAGTTCAGATTCGGAACCACCGTTCATGACCGGCTTGGTCAGCTCCAGATACCAGTCGCAGAACTGATTCCAGGTGAACTCGTACAGAATGCCCGCGGCGATATCGAAGCGGAAGTTATCCAGCGCTTCGCGGTACGCTTTGATGGTCTGGTTGAATTCAGCGAGGATCCAGCGGTCCGCCAGAGACAGGGTCATTTCGCCGCCGTTGAAGCCGCAATCCTGATCTTCGGTGTTCATCAGCACGAAGCGGCTGGCGTTCCACAGCTTGTTACAGAAGTTACGGTAACCTTCCAGACGCTTCATGTCCCAGTTGATATCGCGACCGGTAGAGGCCAGCGCTGCCAGGGTGAAACGCAGGGCGTCGGTGCCGTGCGGCTCGATGCCGTCCGGGAACTGCTTCTCGGTACGCTTGGCAATTTTCTCAGCCAGCTGCGGCTGCATCATGTTGCCGGTACGTTTCTCCAGCAGTTCTGCCAGAGAGATACCATCGACCATATCCAGCGGGTCAATCACGTTACCCTTGGATTTGGACATCTTCTGGCCTTCGTCGTCACGAATCAGACCGGTCATGTAGACGGTCTTGAACGGAACCTGCGGCTTGCCGTTTTCATCTTTGATGAAGTGCATGGTCATCATGATCATGCGGGCAATCCAGAAGAAGATAATGTCGAAGCCGGAAACCATCACGCTGGTTGGGTGGAACTGACGCAGTGCGTCGGTGTTTTCCGGCCAGCCCAGCGTAGAGAAGGTCCACAGTGCAGAAGAGAACCAGGTATCGAGAACGTCTTCGTCCTGGCGCAGCGCAACGTCGGCGCCGAGGTTGTTTTCCTGACGCACTTCGTCTTCGGTGCGGCCAACGTAGACATTGCCGTCGTTGTCATACCATGCCGGGATACGGTGACCCCACCACAGCTGACGGGAAATACACCAGTCCTGAATATCACGCATCCAGGAGAAGTACATGTTTTCGTACTGCTTCGGTACGAACTGGATGTCGCCGTTCTCAACCGCTTCAACCGCCGGTTTTGCCAGCACGTCGGCACGGACGTACCACTGGTCGGTCAGCATCGGTTCGATAACCACGCCGCCACGGTCGCCGTAAGGTACGGTCAGGTCGTGCGGTTTAATTTCTTCCAGCAGCCCCAGCGCATCAACGGCGGCAACCACCGCTTTACGCGCAGCAAAACGTTCCAGCTTCTGGAACTCAGCCGGGATTTCATTGGAGTAAACGTCGGACTCTTCGCCTTTGGTGTCGTACACTTCCGCGGTTTCGCGGATGTCGCCGTCAAAGGTCAGAATGTTGATCATCGGCAGGCCGTGACGTTTCCCGACTTCGTAGTCGTTAAAGTCGTGCGCCGGGGTGATCTTCACGCAGCCGGTGCCTTTTTCCATGTCGGCGTGTTCATCACCGACGATCGGAATGCGGCGGTTAACCAGCGGCAGAACAACGAATTTGCCAATCAGATCTTTATAGCGCGGATCTTCCGGGTTCACAGCCACGCCGGTATCACCCAGTACGGTTTCCGGACGGGTGGTGGCGACGACCAGGTAATCTTTACCGTCTGCGGTTTTTGCGCCGTCAGCCAGCGGATAGCGGATGTGCCACATGGAGCCTTTAGACTCGCGGTTTTCCACTTCCAGATCAGAAATAGCGGTGCGCAGTTTCGGGTCCCAGTTGACCAGACGCTTGCCACGGTAGATCAGATCTTCTTTGTACAGGCGAACAAAGACTTCTTTCACGGCATTGGAAAGACCTTCGTCCATAGTGAAGCGCTCGCGCTCCCAGTCAACGGAGTTGCCGAGACGGCGCATCTGACGGGTAATGGTGCCGCCGGATTCCGCTTTCCACTGCCAAATTTTGTCGATAAACGCTTCGCGACCGTAGTCGTGACGGGTTTTACCTTCTTCAGCGGCAATCTTACGCTCAACCACCATCTGGGTAGCGATACCCGCGTGGTCGGTACCGGCCTGCCACAGGGTGTTTTTACCCTGCATGCGCTGGTAGCGAATCATGGTATCCATGATGGTTTGCTGGAAAGCATGACCCATATGCAAACTGCCGGTGACGTTCGGCGGCGGGATCATGATGCAGAAGGACTCTTTGCTTTCATCGCCGTTAGGTTTGAAATAGCCCTGCTTTTCCCAGTGCTCGTAAAGCGGCTGTTCGATATCTTGTGGGTTGTATGTCTTTTCCATTATTTCCAGGTTGCCGTATTCAGGTTAAAACCAGCCACGCGGTAAGCTTTGTAGCGATCGCGTGCCGATTGTTTCAAAGAATCTTCGTAAGGAACGAAGTCTATCACTTCTGTGAAAGCGGTGGCAAAATCTGCAAAGCCAACGCGCAAACTGATGAGCAGGTCGCGCGGGCTGCTATTGCGTTTCTCCGGCCAGGCAATCTCTACCGGTGCGCCGCCTCTGGGGCCTTCTCCCGCCAGATTATGCGGAACAAAACTTTCTGCCGGTCTCGCCCACAGAGCTTCATCCAGTCGAAGAGCCTGCTTTTCGTTTTCACAGGCGATCAGCACGCGCTTGCCAGCACGCCAACGTTCTGCGGCAATTTCACACACCAGTTGTTCAACGGCGCTTAAGCCATCGACGGTGTTGTCATTGTCCAGAATATAGAACGTTGCGTTTCTCATGATATGGGGCTTCTTGTTGTGGATTTAAATGCAAAGCCGGGTGGCGCTACGCTTACCCGGCCTACGGTTGAGTGACGTTGTAGGCCGGGTAAGGCGAAGCCGCCACCCGGCGTTTTACATCACTCTTCGCCGTTAAAACCGGCACGATTGAGCAGGAACTGCGACAGCAGCGCGACCGGACGACCGGTTGCGCCTTTGGCTTTCCCTGAACGCCATGCGGTACCAGCGATATCCAGGTGCGCCCAGTTGTACTTACGGGTAAAGCGTGACAGGAAGCAGCCCGCGGTAATGGCACCGCCAGGACGTCCGCCGATGTTCGCCATATCCGCAAAGTTGGACTCTAACTGCTCCTGGTATTCATCACCCAGCGGCAAACGCCACGCGCGGTCACCAGCCTGCTCGGACGCACCGATCAGCTCATGCGCCAGCGGGTTGTGGTTCGACATCAGGCCGGTGATGTGATGGCCCAGCGCAATCACGCACGCGCCGGTCAGGGTCGCGACGTCAATCACTGCTTCTGGCTCAAAGCGCTCGACGTAGGTTAACACGTCGCACAGCACCAGACGGCCTTCGGCATCCGTATTGAGCACCTCAACAGTCTGTCCAGACATCGTGGTCAGCACGTCGCCTGGGCGATACGCGCGGCCACCCGGCATGTTTTCACAGCCCGCCAGCACGCCGACAACGTTGATGGGGAGCTGAAGCTCGGCCACCATGCGCATCACGCCGTATACCGCTGCCGCGCCGCACATGTCGTATTTCATCTCATCCATGCCTTCGGCTGGTTTGATGGAGATACCGCCGGAGTCAAAGGTTAACCCTTTACCGACCAGCACAATCGGACGCGCGTCTTCGGACGGATTGCCTTTGTACTCGATGACCGACATCAGCGACTCGTTCTGCGAGCCGTGACCGACGGCCAGATAAGAGTGCATGCCCAGCTCTTTCATCTGCTGCTCGCCGATTACGCGGGTCACAACATTTTTGCTGTAGCTGTCTGCCAGCTGGCGCGCCTGAGAGGCCAGGTAGGCGGCGTTACAGATGTTCGGCGGCATGTTGCCAAGATCTTTTGCCGCTTTAATGCCGGCGGCGATCGCCAGACCGTGTTGGATCGCACGCTCACCGCTGGTCAGCTCGCGGCGGGTCGGCACATTGAAGACCATTTTACGCAGCGGGCGACGTGGCTCGCTTTTGTTGGTCTTCAGTTGATCAAAGCTGTACAGCGTTTCCTGTGCCGTCTCAACGGCCTGACGCACTTTCCAGTAGTTATTGCGCCCTTTGACGTGCAACTCAGTCAGAAAGCAGACGGCTTCCATTGAGCCTGTATCATTCAGGGTATTGATGGTTTTCTGAATGACCTGCTTGTACTGGCGCTCATCAAGTTCGCGCTCTTTGCCACAACCAATAAGGAGAATTCGCTCAGACAGAACGTTAGGAACATGGTGCAGCAACAGGGTTTGACCCGGTTTGCCTTCCAGTTCGCCGCGACGCAGCAGTGCGCTGATGTACCCGTCGCTGATCTTGTCGAGCTGCTCTGCAATCGGAGAGAGGCGGCGTGGTTCAAAGACACCCACGACGATGCACGCACTCCGCTGTTTCTCCGGGCTACCGCTTTTTACACTGAACTCCATGCACTACGCTCCTGAATCTTAAAGACAACGGCGGTGGCTACGGATAGAATTGCAAGCTTTCGTAACTCATACCCGCTGTTGCGGTGACTTCGTGTTAATCTTAACGTTATTACGGCATTGGCACGTCAGAACAATTTCTGAGAGGTGGATCCGTTGAGTATAATGATCTTAGCGACGATTTCGACGACTCAAGAGAATAAATGACGTTTAAGCCATGAAACAAGCTAAATTCCGGCAAAAGACGGGTTTTTACGGGCGTATTTAAAGTGATAATCATAAGATATCTGGTTCGGGAAACGCTCAAAAGCCAACTTGCGATCCTATTCATCCTGCTTTTGATCTTCTTTTGTCAAAAGTTGGTCAGGATCCTTGGTGCGGCGGTTGACGGTGATATCCCGGCAAATCTGGTGCTCTCGCTGCTGGGGCTGGGCGTGCCAGAAATGGCGCAACTTATCTTGCCCTTAAGCCTGTTCCTCGGGCTGTTGATGACGCTGGGCAAACTGTATACCGAAAGTGAAATTACGGTCATGCACGCCTGCGGGCTGAGCAAGGCAGTGCTCGTGAAAGCGGCGATGGTGCTGGCGCTGTTTACCAGTATTATTGCGGCGGTCAACGTGATGTGGGCCGGGCCGTGGTCCTCCAGACATCAGGACGAAGTTCTGGCGGAGGCGAAAGCGAACCCCGGTATGGCGGCGCTTGCTCAGGGGCAATTCCAGCAGGCGACCAACGGCAGTTCGGTGCTGTTTATCGAAAGCGTTGACGGCAGCAACTTCAAAGACGTGTTCCTCGCGCAAATCCGCCCGAAAGGCAACGCTCGTCCTTCGGTCGTCGTAGCCGATTCCGGACATCTTACCCAGATGCGTGATGGCTCTCAGGTCGTGACGCTGAACCAGGGGACGCGCTTCGAAGGTACCGCGCTGCTGCGCGATTTCCGCATTACCGACTTCCAGGATTATCAGGCGATTATCGGTCATCAGGCCGTGGCGCTGGATCCAAACGATACCGATCAGATGAACATGCGTACGCTGTGGACGACCGACACCGATCGTGCCCGCGCGGAGCTGACCTGGCGTATCACGTTAGTATTCACCGTATTTATGATGGCGCTGATGGTCGTACCGCTGAGCGTGGTGAACCCGCGTCAGGGGCGCGTGCTGTCGATGCTGCCAGCAATGCTGCTCTATTTGCTGTTCTTCCTGGTTCAGACGTCGCTGAAGTCGAACGGCGGTAAAGGTAAGCTGGATCCAGTGTTCTGGATGTGGACGGTTAACCTGGCGTATCTGGCGCTGGCGATTGTGCTTAACCTCTGGGATACGGTGCCGATGCGCCGCTTGCGTGCCCGTTTTATGCGTAAAGGAGCGGTATAATGCAGCCTTTTGGTGTACTTGACCGCTATATCGGTAAAACCATTTTCACCACCATCATGATGACGCTGTTCATGCTGGTGTCGCTCTCCGGGATCATCAAGTTCGTTGACCAGCTGAAAAAAGCCGGGCAGGGGAGCTACGATGCGATGGGCGCCGGGCTGTATACCCTGCTCAGTGCGCCTAAAGATATCCAGATCTTCTTCCCGATGGCGGCGCTGCTGGGTGCTTTGTTGGGTCTGGGCATGCTGGCCCAGCGCAGTGAACTGGTGGTGATGCAGGCTTCTGGCTTTACCCGTATGCAGGTGGCGTTGTCGGTGATGAAAACCGCGATTCCGCTGGTGCTGCTGACGATGGCTATCGGCGAATGGGTTGCGCCACAAGGCGAACAGATGGCGCGTAACTACCGTGCGCAGCAGATGTACGGCGGCTCGCTGCTCTCTACCCAGCAGGGTTTGTGGGCGAAAGACGGTGACAGCTTTGTCTACATCGAGCGGGTGAAAGGCGACGCCGAGTTAGGCGGGATTAGCATCTACTCGTTTAACGACAAGCGCCGTCTGCAGTCTGTACGCTACGCTGCGAGCGCGACGTTTGACCCGGAGCAGAAGGTCTGGCGTTTGTCGCAGGTGGATGAATCCAACCTGACCGATCCGAAGCAAATCACCGGCTCGCAAACGGTGAGCGGCACCTGGAAAACCAACCTGACACCCGACAAGCTCGGCGTTGTGGCGTTGGATCCTGATGCGCTGTCGATTAGCGGTCTGCATAACTACGTGAAGTACCTGAAGTCGAGCGGCCAGGATGCCGGACGCTATCAGCTCAATATGTGGAGCAAAGTCTTCCAGCCGCTGTCTGTAGCGGTCATGATGCTGATGGCGCTGTCGTTTATCTTTGGTCCGCTGCGTAGCGTCCCGATGGGCGTGCGCGTGGTGACAGGGATTAGCTTTGGCTTTGTGTTCTATGTGCTGGACCAAATCTTTGGCCCGCTGACGCTGGTGTACGGCATTCCGCCGATTATCGGTGCGCTGCTGCCAAGCGCCA
Organism: Citrobacter sp. Cpo069; assembly: GCF_030332785.1. Lineage (NCBI taxonomy): Bacteria > Pseudomonadati > Pseudomonadota > Gammaproteobacteria > Enterobacterales > Enterobacteriaceae > Citrobacter > Citrobacter sp. Cpo069. The sequence continues at coordinate 26,452 of NZ_JAOWHD010000056.1, read as the reverse complement.
GCTTCTTCCTGATAAGCCTGTGGCTAATGCTACGTAAGTCGTAATCACAGTAATCGTAGGCCTGATGGCATTGTGCTTTTCAGGCCTACTCCGGACCCGTAGGCCGGATAAGGCGTTTCCGCCGCCATCCGGCAACGTAACACGGGGCTAGCGTTTTCTCCCGCCCATCAAACTCCCCAACATGCCGCGAATTATCTGATTGGTAACCTGTCGCGCCGCGCTTTTCGCCACGCTCTGCACTACGCCATCGCGCTTACCGCCGCGGGGGCCGGTGCTGCCAAACAGAATATCCTTCAACCCACCGAGAATACCGCCATCCACATCGACAGCTTTACCGTTGGCGGGAGGTGTATTTTGCTGCTCGGTACTGGCCTGCACGCCTTGCTGTAAACGTTCATAGGCGGACTCGCGGTCGATCTCTTCTTCATATTTACCGTACAACGAAGAGTGATTAATCAGCCCGTTGCGCTCGTCGTCCGTCACCGGTCCCATCCGTGAGCATGGCGCAATCACCATTGCCCGTTCAACCACCGACGGGCTGCCTTTGGCGTCCAGAAACGACACCAGCGCCTCACCGGTTCCCAGCTCCTGAATGGCTTTTTCGGTATCAAATGCCGGGTTGGCGCGCATGGTTTGCGCCGCGCTTTTCACCGCTTTCTGGTCTTTAGGGGTGAACGCGCGCAGGGCATGTTGCACACGGTTTCCCAACTGGCCGAGCACGTTGTCCGGAATATCCGACGGGTTTTGCGAGACGAACCACACGCCGACCCCTTTCGAGCGGATCAGGCGGATCACCTGTTCGATTTTATCCAGCAGCACCTGCGGAGCATCGTTGAACAGCAGGTGCGCTTCATCGAAGAAGAACACCAGTTTTGGCTTCTCCAGATCGCCCGCTTCCGGCAGCTGTTCATACAGCTCGGAGAGCATCCACAGCAGGCTGGCGGCGTACAGTTTGGGCATCTGGTAGAGCTTCTCGGCGCTGAGGATATTAATCATCCCTTTGCCGCTGGCGTCAGTACGCATCCAGTCTTTGATGTCCAGCATCGGTTCGCCAAAGAAGTGTGCCGCGCCCTGTTGCTCCAGCGACAGCAGCCCGCGCTGGATCGCCCCGACCGAGGCGCTACTGATATTGCCGTACTGATTCTGGAAGGATTTAGCGTTATCGCCAATGTACTGGGTGATGGCCCGCAGGTCTTTGAAATCGAGCAGCAACAGACCCTGGTCATCGGCAATACGGAAGATAATATCCAGCACGCCGGACTGCACGTCGTTGAGGTTCAGCAGACGGGCCAGCAGCAGCGGACCGAGGTCAGATACCGTGGCCCGCACGGGATGACCTTTTTCGCCGAAGATATCCCACACCGTGACCGGATTAGCATGCGGTTGCCAGTCGGTAATGCCGATATTTTTCAGGCGGGCGAGCAGCTTTTCAGAGGCTTGTCCTTCCTCGGCCACGCCGGTTAAGTCACCTTTCACATCGGCCATAAATACCGGAACGCCAATCTCGGACAGCGATTCGGCCAGCTTCTGTAGCGTGACGGTTTTACCGGTCCCGGTCGCGCCGGTAATCAGCCCGTGACGGTTGGCCATACCTGGCAGTAAAAACAATTCGGTGTCCGGCGTGCGGGCAATTAGCAGGGGTGCGCTCATTGAGATTTCCTCCATTTATCCTGCCTGGAGTATAGGCAACCGTGACGCACTCTTCACCGCTAAATTACGGAGATTGTGAGGAGAATTTAACCTGTCTGGAATAGCGGGGAGAATAGCCGGGAAGCTTACGCCACCCGGCAAAGATGATCAGAAGTCGGCTTTAAGCACTACGCGGTAGCGGGCTTTGCCGTCACGCACGTGCTGGATTGCTTCGTTAATTTGCGACATCGGGTACAGTTCGGTGGTGGGCGACACCTTGCTGCGCCCGGCAAACTTCATCAGCTTGCGCAGCTCGAATGGCGTACCTGTTGCCGAACCGGAGATGCTGCGATCGCCGGCAATTAAGGTGAACGCCGGAACCGGCAGCGGCTTCAGCACCGCGCCGACGGTATGGAAGTTACCGCCGTAGGCCAGCGCTTCAAAATAGGGCTGCCAGTCGAGATCGACGTTAACCGTGTTAATAATGAGATCGAACTGGCCCGCCAGCGCTTTTAGCGCATCCGGATCGCGGCTATTGACCACTTTATCCGCCCCCATTGCCAGCACTTCTTGCTCTTTCGCCGGATTGGAGCTGAACGCGGTCACTTCGCAGCCCATCGCGTGTAACAGCTTAATGGCGATATGCCCCAGGCCGCCGATACCGATCACCCCGACGCGGCTGGTGGCGGTGATATGGTGCATCAGCAGCGGTTTGAACACCGTGATGCCGCCGCACAGTAAGGGACCAGCTGCCGCCAGATCGATACTGTCCGGCAGCGGGATCACCCACTGCCAGTCGGCCCGCAGCTTCTCGGCAAAGCCGCCGCGATTAAGAATTGTGGGAACAGACCCTTCCAGACAGTTAATCTGATTACCGCTGATACAGGCATCGCAGTGCCCGCAGCTGCGTGCCGTCCAGCCAACGCCGACGCGTTGACCAACCTTCAGGCCCTTATCCTGTGCCGCGCTGCCGAGCGCCGCCACGCGACCAATCACCTCATGCCCGGCAACCAGCGGATACTGAGAGAATCCCCATTCGTTGTCGATCATCGACAAATCGGAATGGCAGATACCGCAGTAATCGACCTGGACTTCGACATCTTCCGGCTTAAGCTCGCCCGCATCATATTCATAGAGTTCGAGTTCGCTGCCCGCCGCTTTTGCGGCGTAGCTTTTTATCATCGACATCGTGTTTCCCTCAGTATGGTGTTGAACTGGAAGTGTAGAGCATGGGGAAACGGGACGCTTCGCAGAAGGGGGGATTAAGGAGGGGGCAAACTGTGATGATGGTTACAGGTAAGAAAGGTAATGCTGAAATTTTCAACACTTAGCGGGCCAGACACACGCTGGCGCTTGCATGGTGGCGCATGACAGGTATAATCCACAACGTTTTCCGCATCCCTTCCGTGCCGGAGTGGCGAAATCGGTAGACGCAGTTGATTCAAAATCAACCGTAGAAATACGTGCCGGTTCGAGTCCGGCCTTCGGCACCAAGTCACTAAATTCCTTACAATACAGCTAGTTAGGCAATAAAATCTGTCTCTTTTGCCTGTAAGAAATGCTCTGTTATGTCCCTTGAAAAAGCCGCTGTGGTTGATAGTGGTAATTGGGATGTTAACTCATAGCGGCGTGTAGTTCCAAGCGTCAAACACGTACTGACTCAACTTGAAAGCTATGACGTAGCCACCGTCTCAAAACAATCCCAAAAACTTTTAGTGAAGCGCATTTTAGCCCGATGCCCCCGTTCATGTCGCCGTCGCGAGACGCCGCAGGGGATAAACAGGTTTATGGTGGTCACGGTACTTGCAGATCATATGCAAGCTCTGCCAGCGGTTCGGCCTCGCTCCCCTTGGGTACATGGTCACCCTGATAAGCCTCACTATCTGACATAACCCTGATGAAGTCGCCAGACGCTCCGTTTGTTGTCTTACCACCAACGGGGCTAATTGACTTCTTTTATTTAAAAAAATTTGCGGTATCATCTGATTGACAAACCAAATATCTGGGTGGCTATATGACTTTCGTAGAAGTTGCTGTATGGAGCGATGACGCTTGTTCAAAGCAAATTGTAGAGTTCGATTTGCCTATTTCTGTCTGCGATAGACATGATTTTTTTCTGAAAGCTGTTAATGATTATCTGGTCGATAAGGAATATATAGAAGATCAACATGATAATTTTTTGACTAACCTTGAATTATCCGAAGTTAAATCAATCACAACATCAAGAGATGTTATGTATGATTGTTATATGATTGATAAACACACTAATGAATGCACACATGTTTATTCTGGTCATAAGAAGATGCAAATTTCTTCTCGATCTATTTAACCTTGTTGTTAATCTATAATTTTGTAGTTTGAGTTGTCGTTTTTATTTGAATGAAAATATTTTCGATAAGGATAGAATTATGAAATCACGTGACCTCAAAACAATTCATGATTTGATTGCAACTAATTATCAGAAACTTGACCTTGGCAATGGTCACTTTTTACATACTTTTCAACCTGCAACAACTGATACAACATATCAGTTTGAAGCTAATTTCGAAGATGTCATCGTTGAGGGAGAACGATATAATATTGGTTTCACCGAGGAAAATGGCTGTAAGGTAGTTGACCTATCCTGTCTATCCAAGGCGTCCATTTTGGATAAAGATTTTAGCTATCTATATGCTCGTAATATGTCAAAACAAAAACATGATGAAAATAAAGGAAAGAATGACTCGCGGGTAAAATATCAATCCGAAGATGGTTATTACTGGGGTAGGAAATATGCGTGGCGGGAATTTGGTTTGGTTTTGCCTCGCGATGCCTTCGAAAGCTATTTAATTGGTTGTGTTAAGCACCCTACAATTGAATGCGTAGTCGAAACCGAGGGGTATCCAAAAGGTGAGGATTCTATTGCCTTTAAAGAAGATGGCCTTGAAAAAGCCATAGATGAGTTAATAGACACTGCTGTTATGGTTAACAAAGGGCCTTATTTTAAATCTCCATTATACTTTAACAATGAAAAAAGATTTACTATTAAGGGTGTTCCTGCGATAACAGATAAAAAATAAAATAAACTATAAATAAGGTTGGTATGTTTTTTGAGTTTTTATCAGCCTTATTTTATTTTCTTGTCTGCTTTTTAATCCATTCTTTATACCATTTTGAAGCTGTACGGTATGATACCCTCATTATATAGGAGGCAGCGAGCGGAGTTGCTTTTGCATCATAGAGCATGAGTATTCCTTTCGCACCTTCCGCGCTGAATGTGCCATTACTTTTTCTGTTTTTCGGATGGCCGGGTTGTATAGTATCCATAACTTCCCGTGGAATGTTGCGGATTATTTTATTTGTGGTTTCTATAGTAATATTCAGCTTGTCAATCCCAGCGTTAACCTTTTTCTTTAACCGCTTAATCTCCTTGAGGTATGCTTGCTCTGCGGCGTCAAATGCCAATGTGTTAAAAGATAACTCAAAGCAAAATGACTTTTCCATCATTTTTCTTTCTATATTCTTTCTAAACTTTTGTATGCGTTGGACTGCTGAGTAATCATATTTTGATATTTTATGTCCGTTAGGGAGGTCATACTCTGCCAGATTTAAATATGCTCCAATATCTATGGTTATTCTGTGGATCTCATGGCCTATAGTATTACGGTAGTCAATCATTTCTTTCAGTTGTACGCTTTCTTCTTGTGTTATGACACCTTCTAATATGAGTAATTCATGTGCTTTTTTAAAACTAATTTGCTCTTCGTTATTTGTTTTTGGGTTCGTGTTATCAAGGATTTTTCTTAGGCGTTTTGTAACTTTGACAGAACTGATAATAAAACCTTTCAGGTTTTCTACATAGAAAAGCACTAACACCATTTCTAGCGCTCGAAGTTTAAGTACATCTGCTTCTAAAGTGGTTACGGTACGACCATGTGGGCGATATCTTTCCATTCCTGAAAACTCCCCATTCAACCATCAGTATAATAATTAGTAGCTTCGCAGCTTGAGTAATCTGTGGCCTCAAGTCAATCATGATGGATGAGTAGTATGTATTGAGTCCTTTGTTGCTCATGTCATTTCAGGTATTCTTGGCTTGAAAAATTGCACGCTTGTGGTTGCCCCTCGCTCAACGATTAAGGCTTCAACTTCCCCCGTGCGCCTCTCCCAGCCGAATGAATCGCCACGGGTTTAACAGACACCTCGGAGTCATTTAAGATGACTTAAAGAGAGGTGCCCATGAGCGGTAAACGTTATCCCGAAGAGTTGAAAATTGAAGCAGTCAAACAGGTTATTGATCGCGGTCATTCTGTTTCCAGCGTTGCAACACGTCTCGATATCACCACCCACAGCCTTTACGCCTGGATAAAGAAGTACGGTCCGGACTCATCCACTAATAAAGAACAGTCAGATGCTCAGGCCGAGATCCGCCGACTCCAGAAGGAGTTGAAGCGGGTTACTGACGAACGAGACATATTAAAAAAAGCCGCGGCGTACTTCGCAAAGCTGTCCGACTGAGGTACGCCTTTATTCGTGACAACTCCCGTTGCTGGCCTGTTCGTCTGCTCTGCAGGGTGCTGGATGTTCATCCCAGTGGCTTTTACGCCTGGTTTAAGCAACCGTATTCTCAGCGCCACCAGGTAGATCTGAGACTGACGGGACAGATCAAACAGTTCTGGCTGGAGTCCGGTTGCGTTCATGGTTATCGCAAGATCCATCTGGACTTGCGGGATAGCGGTCAACAGTGCGGAGTGAACAGAGTCTGGCGACTGATGAATCGTGCCGGGATAAAGGCTCAGGTCGGGTACCGGAGCCCGCGGGCACGCAAAGGCGAGGCCAGTATCGTATCGCCCAACAGGCTCCAGCGACAGTTCAATCCGGATGCTCCGGATAAGCGTTGGGTAACGGACATAACCTACATCAGGACCTACGAAGGCTGGCTGTATCTTGCTGTGGTTGTTGATCTGTTCTCACGCAAAATTATCGGCTGGTCAATGCAATCCCGGATGACAAAGGACATTGTCCTGAACGCACTGCTGATGGCTGTATGGCGGCGTAATCCCCAAAAACAGGTGCTGGTTCATTCGGACCAGGGCAGTCAGTACACAAGCCATGAGTGGCAGTCGTTCCTGAAATCACACGGCCTGGAGGGGAGCATGAGCCGTCGCGGTAACTGTCACGATAATGCGGTTGCAGAAAGCTTTTTCCAGTTGCTGAAACGCGAACGGATAAAGAAAAAGATCTACGGAACGCGGGAAGAAGCCCGCAGCGATATTTTTGATTACATCGAAATGTTTTATAACAGTAAGCGTCGGCATGGTTCGAGCAATCAGATGTCACCGACAGAATATGAAAACCAGTATTATCAACGGCTCGGAAGTGTCTAGATTATCCGTGGTGATTCAGAACAGTACATTTGCTACGTGCGAGGGGAAGATGACTGGAAAGTGGATTCGTCAACTGAGTACCACTCTTGTATGTGTTTTGATTAGTGGTCTTTTAACCGCTTGTACGGGACTGGTTTCTGGGAGTCGGACCATTCCTGTCAAAGTGACAGATTATGAAGAAATTCAAAAAATTACTTACACAACCAATAATGCACCATTGATCACAGCACCCATCGGAAATCGCCCTGTAAGAATATACAAAGTTGCTTTTGATGGAACGCTCAATGATCACTCTAGAGTACCATCTGGTGAGCGTGAGACTCTGGTTGCTAGGATAGCCGCGCTTGTAAAAGCTGATAATTACTATCCAGGAGCAGGAATGCAGGGTCGCAGCATCGATTATTTCGATGCTGCGACTGGTAGAAGTGGTATCGCTATAGCAACAGATGCGGAGAAAAAATTCTATGCTCAAGCCAAAATTTGGCTAAAGCAAAATCCTGATACAGATATTCGGGTTTTTGTTACGGGGTTCAGTCGAGGAGCAGCAACTGCTAGGCATTTTATTAATTTGGCCAGTAATCAATGGGCCCAATATTTTAACTCAGATATTAAGAGTCCGCGATTTTATGCACTGCTTTACGATACTGTAGCGACCGGCCAGCAGGATCGTCTTACTCTCAATATACCTGAGAGCGTTGATTATCTTGTGCACTTTGTTGCAACAGACGAGGCTAGAAACTGGCTTTTTGTTCCAACGATTGATGAGGATAAAACACCGCTACCTTTAGGAACGCAGTTTGCCCCTATAAATCGAATCAATACTATCTATGTGCCAGGATCTCACTCTGATATAGGCGCTTCTTACTCCAAAGGTATTGGTGATTTATATATTACATTGACTGAACAATTTTTATACATGATGGGCTTGGCTCAGACAAACTGTTGGGAGAGCCATTATGATCCATTGTTAGCAGGGAAACATGACTCGCGAGGAGGGCTGGATGTTTTATTTGGTAGCCAGAACCCCAACACTGTCATGGTTGTAAACCGGCCATCAGTTAGTAAAGAAGCTATGCCACTGACAATCGTACAGCGTAAGGATATTGCCCTTCGCCTAAATCAGATGTGGGAAGCCAATTTCAGGCGTATGTCTGGAATGTATGTAGACCGGTCTGAAACGTCGCTAGCAACTATCACGCTACGAAAATCAATAGAGGGAATTGTACCTGTCAGCGTATCGAGTAATATCATACCAGAGTCATTAACATTATCACCTGAAGGTGACGCTACACGGATCCGCTTTAGATTCACTATGGGAGAAAGTGAAAATAGTTTACTTCTCAAACCGCAAGTTACAAGACATATAAAATCCGAAGGCTCTAAGGTTGCTTTTAGCTTTTTGGAATCGCCGCCAGACAGTTACATGGCAACATGGGTAGATAATCGGCTTATCGAATTAACTCCTATGACAGTTAGTTCAGAAGCTGTTTATGAAGCTCCATATCAACGTTGCATTAAACAATTGGATGGTACGTTCCGCTCGCCTATTAGTGCTATGGTTATTGGCTCCAACTAGAAAGCTTCATGTTAGCCTGATTAACTAGAATGGTAGGAGCTGTATGGGAAGGATGCAAGTTCCTGAGCATGCCGTTAGTTGTATTAGGTGGCTATCGCGGTGAACGTATCAAAGCGTAAGCATTGATCATATTTTATACAGATTTTCATTTGTGGGTATAAGTGTGGGTATAATCATCATGCTTATAAAATAAATTACATTAAAATCAGTTTGTTGAATGATTTATTCGAGTCCGGCCTTCGCACTCACCCCCTAAACACCTCCTTCCTGTGCCACTCCACAAAACCTTCTTTTGGATAATTTTCGCGCATCATCGGTAGAGCAATCTCCTTCCCGTCGAAATCCCAGAATAGTCTGCCCACCATGCCGCTGCCATTTACTGCGGGTGACACCTGAACTCGCATACTCTCATCCAGCCCAATCGAACCTTTATCAAATGCTTTATGGTGGATTGCACACAGCGCCAGGCCGTTTGAAATCTCGCACGGGCCGCCGTGCTGTTTCCATTTAATATGGGCGGCCTCTAGGGCAACCGAAGTGCTGTCGTGGCGCATATTGAAGCCACAAATGGCGCATTCATAGTTATAGGCACGCAGAACCTGCTGGCGGAACAACGGGTCCCGCTGTTTGCGGATTTGCAGGATATCAAACCCCAGTTCATCCGCGATCTCTTCCTGGATGCTTTCGGTGAAGTGAGCCTCGAGAATTTGCTGTGCCAGGGTGTTAATGAGGTTGTTGCTCTTTTTCAGCAGGGCAAAATGTTGTTCATCAAAGCCTCCGGCAACGTTATGCGCCACCAGTTCTCCGGCAGGGGGCTGTTTGCTGCTGCCGGATGTTGAGCAATGCTCGGCGTTTTGGAGATCCCAGAACCCATCTCCCTGTAAGCGCCAGAAGGGCATATCGGGGCGGTACTGCGCGCGCTGTGGCCCAAATCGCTCCAGCAGGCTATGCAACGGGTCGCGAACTTCCGACCCGTAGTCAAACAGGCGACCGTGACCCTGCTGATACCCCGCCAGCACATGAAGTAGCAGCAGAGGCTTGTGCGGCGCACGCTGCTCGCCTTTACGCCAGATGGTGATGTCGGCAATTGCCTGTTGCAGGGATTTACTGGAAGTCATTGATTTCATTTTCGGGTAAATAATTGCGATGATGCTCGCAAAATATCACTTAATCAAGCGTTGCTGTGTCTATTTCGGCCAACACTAAAAACAATATTCATTATCGAATTCGCAGATTAAATAAAACACTTTTTTCGCCATATTATTTTTAAGTTATTCATGCTCATTCATAGGGGGGGTATAAAAACCTTGCTTTAGTAAGTGTTATTTTTCTAACTATATGAAAATAAAAAGTTATTTACTTGGGTGTTATGCTGGTTTCTGCTTTTTAATAAAAGCAATATTGGTAATTTGAAGTGTTGGGTTTATCATATTTTAAACATGCATTACATTCCCTTTATATTTTTGAATGTTTGGCAGAAATAGGACGCTCGGTTCCCAATACACAGAGCGAAATAGATATGTGTGAAGATAAAAATTATTCCCTTTGACGAAAAGGTCTACGGATACACCACATCAAAAAAGGCGCCAGTGGGCGCCTTTAAACCTGACCATCAGCCCTCAGGTTTTGCGAGATGGATAAGCGTGTCGACACGCGCGGGGGAGAGCGGTTCGCGCGGCTGCGGCAGCGGCCAGCCGTACAGCCAGCGGGCGCTGGTGGCGCAGACTTTCCCCTGGCAGGCTCCCATTCCACAGCGTGAAGCGAGCTTTGCCGCCTGCCAGCTTTCGGCGTTTTGCACGTCGCCACAACGAATATCCTCACAACGGCAGAGCAGCGTATCCGCGGTGGTCGCGGCTTTTAGCGACTCCGGCAGCGCAAACGTCGTATGCAACGCCTGGGCAAAACGCTGCCAGCGGGCGCGCGCAGAGACGGCGCTTTGGGCCTTTTGCGGACAATTTGCGGCGGCGTAGCCGGCAATTTCTCCCTCGGCTAACGCCAGCTCGCTGCCGCCAAAGCCGGTGCATTCTCCTGCCGCATAGATATCCTGCACGCTGGTGCGTTGCGCCGCATCGACCCAAATAGCCTGATTTTCTCTTTTGCAGCCAAAGATTGCGCCAGGTTCTGTATTCGGTACCAGCCCATAGCCAATGGCCAGCCTGTCGCAGACGATCTCCCGGGTTTGCCCCTGGTGGCGCACGGTCACTGACTGCAGACAGGTATCACCCTGCGCTTGGATGACCTGGCTTGCCGGATGATAGCGGGCTGGAAAGAGCTCGCCGAACTGACGCAATTTTTCAGGCCAGCGCCATAGCCCGGTTGCGAAACGGGCCAGTGCGGTCATCGGGGCCTGTTCGATGATGGCGACAATATTCCCGCCAGCGCGTTTCACTGTACTAGCGACCGCCAGCAGAAGAGGACCGCTGCCTGCAATGACCACGCGTTCCCCCTTGAGCTGCAGACCGTGTTTTATCTGCGCCTGCAGGCCTCCAACCCCCGTCACATTGGGTAGCGTCCAGCCGGGAAAAGGCAGCGAGAGTTCTCTGGCGCCGCAGCATAAAATCAGCCGCTGCCAGCGGATTTCGCCGCAGTCGCCTGCGGTTTCGAAGACTACGGAATGTGGGTCGGGGCGGGCAATTAGCCGGGCACCGCTCAGCAGCGTAATGTGGGGATGTTCCGCCACCGCCTGACGAAGCCGTCTGGCGTGCCGGGGGAGTGAGACCTGCGGCCCGTCGCGCCAGATTTGCCCGCCGGGGCGAGGGTTGTCATCAAGGATTATCACTGATTTTCCACAGCGTGCGGCAGCCAGTGCCGCCGACAATCCGGCAGGCCCTGCGCCAAGGATCAGGATCTCACAGTCAACGCTTTGCATGATGGCTCCTTTCAATCACCATTTCGGGCCGGCATTCCGTCTGGCAGGCCAGTACCCGGTGCCCGTTCACCGTGACGCGGCACTCCTGACAAACTCCCATTCCGCAGAAGGGCGCGCGCAGTTGACCACTCACCGAACGACGGGTCACGCCGTTGCCCACCAGGACCAGTGCTGCTGCAATACTCATTCCGACGGGAACCTCACAGGTCTGGCCGTCGATAATTACGTTCAGGGTTGTCATGCGATGGCCTCCTGCTTGTGCAGGCGAGCGGGGAGCCAGGCATCCGGGGACACCGCCGGGCGCTCGCCAAGGATCTGGGCGCAAAGTAACTCGGCGGTTGCTGGCGCGGTTGTGACGCCCAGTCCTTCATGTCCCAGCGCCAGCCAGATACCCGGACGCGCAGGATGTGGGCCAATCAGCGGGTTGCCGTCAGCCGATGCCGCGCGAAAACCGCTCCAGCAACGGATGATATTTAGCGTCTCCAGAGAGGGTAAAAAATGGCGCGCGCGCGCCAGCATCTGTGCCAGCAGGGGGAGGTCAACCTCGCGGTCGGTGTTATCAAACTGGCGGGATGAGCCAATCAGCAACTGTCCGGTGGGGCGTGGCTGAATGTTAAATGCCACTGAGGTGCCGCCTGCATGGGCGCTGGCACCGTATCCCAACTCTACCAGCTGGTGGCTGAGCAAGGGGCCGTAGCGGTCGGTAATCGCCAACTGGCCTTTTTTGGGTCTGAGCCAGTTTTCGTCCAGCAGCATATTGGCCCCCAGACCGCTGGCGATGACGATGGCGCGCGCGCGCAGTCGTTTACCGCTGTGTAGGGTGACGTAAGGGGCATCAACAGAGAGGGCGCTATCCCGAAGGTGCGTTAAATCGGCATCGTTAATAAACCAGCGGGCGACGTTTGGGGCGTAAACTATCCCGTCGCCGGGGACCCACAGCCCGCCAGCGAGTCCGGCGGTGAGCAGCGGTTCGCGTGCGGCAAGCCGATCGCGGGTCTGCATTTCGCTGACAACCTGGTATTGTGCCATCCGTTGTTTTTTTTCTTCTGCCAGCGCAAGCTCTTGCGGCGTTTCCGCCAGCCACAGCGTGCCGCATCCGCGCCAGGCACAGCTTTCCGGCATCCGGGGCGTCAGTTTGCGCCAGCTCTCCAGAGACCAGGCGGAGAGTGCGAGCTCCGCAGGATCGTCATCCATGCACACCAGGTGACCCATACCCGCCGCCGTCGCGCCCGCATTGCCGTCATCGACCAGCGTGACTCGCTGTCCGCGAGCGGCCAGTTGCCAGGCGCAGGCGGCCCCGATAATCCCGGCACCGATGACGATGACGTCACTTTCGATCACAGCGAGATCCCCCAGCAGAACGGATCTTCAGGATTGAGGATCAGCTTATTATCACCACAGACCCATGCCTCTCCGCGGATCGTCGGGACTATCTTGTCGCCATGCGGCACGAAATGCGCCGTAAATTCGCTGCCGATGATGCTCGCCTGTCGCCATGATTCTCCGGATTTGAGTTTTCCGTCCTCTGCCAGACAGGCCAGTTTGGCGCTGGTGCCGGTGCCGCAGGGCGATCGATCCCAGGCTTTACCGGGGCAGAGTACAAAGCTGCGGCTGTCCGCGCGATCATCTTCTGCAAACAGTTCGATATGATCGATAATGCCGTCATGTTCGCCACGGATGCCTGCACGATCTAACCCTTCACGGATTGCCCATGCGTACTCCGTCAATTCAGGGATCTTTTCCGGCGAGACCGCGAACGGATGATCGTTGACGAGGAAGAACCAGTTGCCGCCCCAGGCGATATCACCCGTTACCGTACCGTGGATGGTTTCAACCTGTACCTGCTTACGCCAGCGGTAGGCCGGCACGTTTTCGACCGAGACGCTGCCGTCTTCGTGCAGCGTGGCGGTCACATCGCCCACCGGCGTTTCAATCAGATGTTTACCGGGTTGAATGCGCCCAAGCCATGCCAGCGAGGCAATCAGCCCGATGGTGCCGTGACCGCACATGTTCAAAAAGCCGCAGTTATTAAAGAAGATGACTCCCGCCGTGGCCTGTGGCGAAACCGGTTCACAGAGCAATGCACCGACCAGAACGTCATTACCGCGTGGCTCAAGAATAATGGCTTTACGCCAGTCGTCGTAGTCGCGGGAAAAGCGCTCGCGACGCTCGCTCATGTTCCCCGTTCCCAGATCCGGAAAGCCGTCGATGACCAGGCGAGTGGGTTCACCGCCGGTGTGAGAATCAATCACTCTCAGTTCACTGTACTGTTCTGTCATAGGATCTCCGGGAAGTTAATATTTTGTTGCTAAATGCTGGCGCAAGCTTTGCGTCCCGGCTTGATCGCTTTCGTCACTGTAAATGACGAAATCAGCATAATGGCCGCTGTCATCGTTAAGGCGATATCATATTTATTTGTTATTAATCATTTTGTTAGTGGTGTGGTAAACCAAAAAAGGCAACCGCGCCAGTGGCTGGAAAAGGGGAAATTTTAAATCTACGGTAGGATCGCAAAACGCAGTAAGGATGCTTGCTGAGTTAACAAAAAGTTAATAAATATTCAAATCACTAATCGGGAGGAAGCGTGATGTCCTGTGTGATTAATGATGTGCGGGCCCCGTCGCCGGTGCCTGAAGTGGCTGAACTTAGCCAGATATGTGAGGGGTTGGCGCGTCAGCGTCCGGACAATATCCAGACGTTGCTCCATGCGATGGCATTGATTGCGCCGCTGCTCAATGCCATTCCGAATGTGGTTTTTTTTATCAAAGATGTGCAGGCCCGCTATTTGATGGTCAATATGACACTGGCACGACGCTGCGGGTTTAAGACGGTCGTTTCTCTGCTGGGTAAAACCTCTGCTGATGTTTTCCCTTCAGCGCTTGGGCTGGGCTATACCGAGCAGGATATGCGGGTGCTGCGCGAAGGGGTAACGCTGCGCGATCAGCTGGAAATGCATCTCTACAACGGTCGTGAACGCGGCTGGTGTTTGACCCAGAAGCTGGCGCTGCGGGATGCGCAGGGCCAGGTCATCGGTATGGCGGGGATTTCACACGATCTGCAGGAAGCACAGGCGCGTCACCCGGCGTGGCAGCGGCTGGCGATCGTCGACGATCATATCCGCAACCATTATCACCGTCCCATCGCGATGGAAGAACTAACCGCCCTGAGCGGCATGTCGGTGGCGCAAATTGAGCGCTACTGTAAGCGTATTTTTCATCTCACGCCGCGCCAGATGATCCACAAAGTTCGGCTGGAAAAAGCCACCGAACTGCTGGCGGGCGATACGCCGATTACCGATATTGCGTTGCAGTGCGGTTATACCGATCACAGCGCGTTTAGCCGCCAGTTTAAGGCGATGACGGGCTCTACGCCGCGTGATTTTCGTATTACGCTTGCCGGGTAAGACACACTCACTGTGCTAATTTCGTCATCAAAGAGGAAGAAAACCACCAAGCAGTCGGTCGCCTGAAACGTCAATCTGTCAGTGAATATTCACCATTCATTCACTTTAAATTAACAAATTGACGACAAGGAACCGAACATGAGCAAGAAAGCCATTCACTGGAGCGGTGTATTCCCGGCAGTCAGCACCCAGTTTCGTAGCGATTATTCCCTAGATCTGGATGCCACCCATACGGTGATGAAAAACCTGGTCAAGGATGGTGTTTCTGGCCTGGTGGTGTGCGGCAGCGTGGGGGAGAACACCTCTCTGACCACGCAGGAAAAGCTGCAGATCATCGAAGTAGCGAAAGATGCAGCGGGCGGTCAGATCCCAGTCATTGCGGGGGTGGCCGAATTCACCACTGCGTTTGCACAGAAGATGGCGAAAGAGGCAGAGCGCGTGGGCGTCGACGGTATTATGGTGATGCCTGCGCTGGTGTATTCCTCAAAACCGCATGAAACAGCGGCCCACTTCCGCAGTGTGGCTACGGCTACCGACCTGCCTATCATGGTGTACAACAACCCGCCGATTTACAAAAACGACGTGACGCCGGATATCCTGGCGACGCTTGCCGACTGCGACAACATCGTCTGCTTCAAAGACTCCTCCGGCGATACCCGCCGTTTTATCGACCTGCGTAACTCTGTTGGCGACCGCTTTGTGCTGTTCGCTGGGCTGGATGATGTGGTGGTCGAGAGCATTGCCGTTGGGGCGGAAGGCTGGATCTCCGGAATGTCGAACGCCTTCCCGCGTGAAGGGGAGACGTTGTTCCGCCTGGCGAAACAACAGCGTTATGAGGAAGCGATGGCGCTTTACCGCTGGTTTATGCCGTTGCTGCATCTGGATGCGCGCCCGGATCTGGTGCAGTGCATCAAGCTCTGTGAAGAATTGCTGGGGCGTGGCAGCGCCATTACCCGTCCACCGCGTCTGGCGCTGGAAGGGGATACCCGTGCGCAAGTGGTGGCGATTGTTGAGAAGGCGCTGGCGACCCGTCCACAGCTGCCGGATGTTGGCCTTTAAGTAAAGGAGTGATGATGACGCTACCTCTCTCTGTTTCGGGTCAGCAGTTTATCGCCGGACGCCGCGTGGCAAGCGGTGAGGCGACGCTGCCAAGCCTGCGTGCCGCTGACGGCAAGCTGACCGGATACCATTTTTACCCGGCCTCTCGTGAGGAGGCCGCCGCGGCGGCGGAGGCGGCTGACCAGGCGTTTCCTGTCTATTCACAGACAGCGCCAGACGTGCGTGCCCGCTTTCTCGACACCCTTGCCGACGAGCTGGATTTGCTCGGCGAGGATTTTTTCGCCATAGCCCACCAGGAAACGGCACTGCCGCTGGCGCGGTTACAGGGAGAGCGCACCCGTACCAGTAATCAGCTGCGCATGTTTGCCGGGGTGCTACGTCGGGGCGATGCCTTTGGCGTACGCATTGATACCGCACTCCCTGACCGCCAGCCCCTGCCACGTCCGGATCTGCGTCAGTATCTGACCGCGCTTGGCCCGGTGGCGGTGTTCGGGGCCAGCAATTTTCCGCTGGCCTTTTCTACGGCGGGAGGCGATACCGCATCCGCGCTGGCGGCGGGTTGTCCGGTGGTGGTGAAAGCGCACCCCGGGCATATGGCGACGGCGGAATTGACTGCCCAGGCGATTGTGCGTGCGGTCGCGGCATCTGGCCTGCCTGCGGGCGTTTTTAACATGATTTTCGGCACCGATATTGGCGCGGATCTGGTTCGCCATCCGGCGATTCAGGCGGTGGGTTTTACCGGTTCGCTGCGCGGCGGTAAGGCGCTCTGGCAGCTGGCGCAGCAGCGTCCGCAGCCGATCCCCGTCTTTGCGGAAATGTCGGCCATTAACCCGCTGATTATTCTGCCGCAGGCCGTCGCCACGCGGGCAGAAACGCTGGCCAATGAGCTGGTGTCCTCTTTCACTTTGGGATGTGGGCAGTTTTGTACCAAGCCGGGGCTGATCCTTGTCTTACGCGGCGAGGGTATGTCCCGCTTCACGCAGGCGCTGAAGGTCGCGGTTGACCAGGCTCCGGCACAGATCATGCTGAATGCCCCGACGCTTGCCCATTATGAAGAGGGTGTCAGCGCGCTTGAGGCACATCCTCATATTCAGCGTTTGGCAGGGTCTGATGAATCGGTTATCGGCCGCGCGCAGGCCCGGTTGTATCAGGCTCCGGCTTCGCTGCTGCTGGCACAGGATCCACTGCTACAGCAGGAAGTGTTTGGCCCGCTGGCGGTATTGGTCGAGGTGGCCGATGAGGCGGAGTTGCAGTCCATTTTGCGCGTGATTCCGGGCCAACTGACGGCTACTGTGCACGCCGAATCTGATGATGGGCCGCTGGCACAGCGCCTGCTGCCAGCCCTCACTGAAAAAGCGGGACGCGTTTTGTTTAACGGTTATCCGACCGGGGTCGAGGTCTGTGATGCCATGGTGCACGGCGGTCCGTGGCCTGCCACCACCGATGCTCGCGGTACCTCGGTAGGGACGCAATCCATCGACCGTTTTTTACGCCCGGTATGCCTGCAAAATGTGCCTGCCGCGCTGCTTCCGCCTGCTGTCCAGGATGACAACCCTCTGAACCTGCTGCGCCTGATTAACGGGCAGTGGACCCGGGAAGCCATTTCCCCCTCTGTTGACTGAAGGGCATGACCATGACGATTCACTCTACGCACCAAACACAGGCCCGCGTTGCTGAGGTGGGTAAATTTAAAAAGCAGCTAACGCTAACCGACCTGACGTTTATTGGGCTTGGGGCTATCTTCGGTTCCGGCTGGCTGTTTGCCGCAAGCCATGTGGCATCGATTGCCGGACCTGCGGGCATTGCCTCGTGGGTCATCGGTGGGATTGCCGTTCTGCTGTTAGGGATTGTCTATTGTGAGCTGGGCGCGGCACTGCCTCGTGCCGGGGGGATTATCCGTTATCCGGTCTTTTCCCACGGTGAGTTGATGGGGTATCTGCTTGGATTTATTACGCTGATTGCGTTTTCAAGCCTCATCTCCATAGAGATTGTTGCTGCGCGGCAGTATGCGGCAGCATGGTTCCCGATGCTGACTCAAACTGGTTCAAGCGACCCAACGTTGCTGGGATGGGTAGTGCAGTTTTTGCTGCTGTGTTTGTTCTTCGGGCTGAATTACTACAGCGTTAAAACGTTTGCCCGTTCCAATAACATCATCAGTATTCTGAAATTTTTGGTGCCGTTGGCGGTCGTTGTGACGCTATTTACCTTTTTCAAACCTGAGAACCTGCACGTTCAGGGGATTGTACCCTTTGGTATGTCGGGCGTTGAGGCTGCGATTAGCGCCGGTGGGATCATCTTCGCCTACCTGGGGTTGACGCCAATTATTTCGGTGGCGAGTGAAGTAAAGAATCCACAGCGTACCATCCCGGTGGCGCTGATTTTATCTGTGGTGCTGTCGACGATTATTTATGTGCTATTGCAGTTGGCATTTCTTGGCAGTATTCCGACCGAAATGCTGGGTGGCGGCTGGGCGGAGATCAGCAAGCAATTCTCGCTGCCGTACCGGGATATCGCCATTACGCTCGGTATGGGCTGGCTGGCGTTTATGGTGGTGTGCGACGCGATTGTCTCCCCAAGTGGTACCGGCAATATCTACATGAACGCCACGCCGCGCGTGATTTATGGCTGGGCCAAAGCAGGCACCTTCTTTAAGACGTTTACCCACATCGATAAAGAGTCTGGCATTCCGCGTCCGGCGCTGTGGCTGACCTTTGCATTGTCTATCTTCTGGACATTGCCGTTCCCGTCATGGGAACAGCTGATAAGCGTGGTGTCGGCGGCGCTGGTACTGAGCTACGCCATTGCCCCGGTCACGGCGGCGGGGCTACGTCGTAATGCACCGGATTTGCCGCGCCCATTCCGCGTGCGTGCCTTCGGGATTATCGGTCCGGTGTCGTTTGTGATTTCGGCGCTGATTGTATTCTGGTCTGGCTGGGGCACGCTGTCATGGCTGCTGGGACTGCAGATTGTGATGTTTGTCGTCTATGTGCTTTGCAAATCAAAAGTGCCGGTACACACCGTAAGTCTGGCGCAGCAGGTGAAATCGTCTCTGTGGCTTATCGCCTTCTACGCGCTGATTATGCTCTTCTCCTGGCTGGGCAGTTTTGGGGGCACAGGGGTGATTGGTCATCCGTGGGATACGGTGGTGGTAGCGGTGATGTCGCTGGGAATTTACTACTGGGGTGAGCGAACCTGTCTGCCGCGGGCTAACTTTACCGGTGATGAAGAAGAGTAAAGGAGTCGGTCATGGAGATGGTAAACCTCTCGTTAACAGAGGCTTATGCGCTGGCATATAAGGTGCTGCGCGGGAACGGATTCAGTGAAGCGCATGCCGTGGCGATCGCGACCAACGTGACCCACGGTGAGCGTGATGGCTGTGCCTCGCATGGTTTGTGGCGGTTGCTGGGGATTGTGGAGACGCGACGTAAAGGAAAGGTGTCACCTGACGCTGAACCGGTTATCACCGATACCGCTCCGGCCATTGTGAAGGTGGACGCCGGTGGGGCATTTTCCCTGCTGGCATTCGAGCGCGCGCTTCCGCTGCTGATAGAAAAGGCGCGCCACAGCGGTATTGCAGCCCTGGCGATTAACCGCTGTGTGCACTTTTCGGCGCTGTTTGCCGACGTTGAGCCGCTCACGGAGGCGGGGCTGGTGGCGCTGGCGACGACGCCCAGCCATGCGTGGGTTGCTCCCGCAGGCGGGACGCAGCCGCTTTTTGGCACTAACCCGATAGCATTTGGCTGGCCGCGTGAAGAAAAACCCCCGTTTATCTTCGACATGGCCACCAGTGCGGCGGCACGGGGAGAGATCCAACTCCATCAACGGGCGGGAAAAGCGGTGCCGGAAGGGTGGGGGATTGACGGTGACGGTCAGGCCACCACCGACGCGCAGGCGATCCTCGACGGTGCGATGTTGACGTTTGGCGGGCATAAAGGGTCTGCACTGGCGGCAATGGTGGAACTGCTTGCCGGACCGCTCATCGGCGATATGACCAGCGCGGAATCGCTGGCGTGGGATAAGGGGGCTGGTGGGTTGCCCTATGGTGGCGAGCTGATTCTGGCCCTGGACCCGGCCCGCTTTCTGGGACGGGAGGCTCCGCAGCATCTTGCACGTGCCGAGAGACTCTTTGCCGATATGCAGCGGCAAGGGGCGCGTTTGCCGGGCGAGCGTCGCTATCATTCCCGTACGCGTACAACTCGTGACGGTGTGGAAATAGCCCATTCGCTGTTCAAGGATATATCTGCGTTAGTGAAATAATTATTGGCATTATCGCGATAACAGGAGGGATGATGTCCCTCCTGTTATACGTTTATATAAATAGTTACTGTGATTAGCGATGCGCAGGTGTTGGCGCACCTTCGCATCGCGCTAATAAAACCCCTGTAAATTTCCCCAGTAATCTTCGGTAAGTCCAGACATAAATAAGATGAAATAAGCGCGAATAGCATGCTTTTGGAATAAATAGAAAACGCCTTCATCCCAATAAATCCGGTATTATTAATCGTATTTATTCATTATCTTTCGCGCGCCTGAATATCCCCACGCTCCAGAAAACAACGCCTGTCGGCATCAGACCAAAAATGCGATCTAACTCACTGAAGCAAATAGCAAACTCTGAAACAACGTTTAATTGTACACTTTGCTTTACACTTTTAGTGATGTGAATCACAAATATAAACCCGGGAAGTGATCCGACTCTCACAAATTGGGGTGTACTCATTGAGCAATACATTATGAGAACAGCCTGGAAAGTTAAGTTTTCAGTATTTTCCTTCTCCAGTGACATGCAACGGTGAAGGGCAAATCAACACGCAAAAAAAACTCGTTGAATATGAACGGGTAAAAAAATAACGTGTGATTTGCATCACTCATATTTACAGCTTTCTAAATTATTGCCAGTGATTAATGTTGACCGGGCTATTTCCATAATCAATCAAATCTTGCATAGTGCCTCCACATTATTTCTCCCCCTGGCTCAGGAGGCGAATAGTTATATTTCATCAGACTTTATTGATGAACCAGGTATGATTTACTTCACATTAATACGTACATGACCACTGTTACTGGAGAAACAAAATGAATTATCCGGCAGAACCCTTCCGTATTAAAAGCGTTGAAACTGTATCTATGATCCCGCGTGATAAGCGCCTTAAGAAAATGCAGGAAGCGGGTTACAATACTTTCCTGTTAAATTCGAAAGATATTTATATTGACCTGCTGACCGACAGTGGCACTAACGCAATGAGCGACAAGCAGTGGGCCGGAATGATGATGGGTGATGAAGCTTACGCGGGCAGCGAAAACTTCTATCATCTGGAAAGAACCGTGCAGGAACTGTTCGGCTTTAAACATATTGTTCCGACTCACCAGGGCCGCGGCGCAGAAAACCTGTTATCGCAACTGGCTATTAAACCAGGGCAATATGTTGCCGGGAATATGTATTTCACTACCACCCGTTATCATCAGGAAAAAAATGGTGCGGTGTTTGTCGATATCGTTCGTGACGAAGCGCACGATGCCGGTCTGAATATTGCGTTTAAAGGTGATATCGATCTTAAAAAATTACAAAAACTGATTGATGAAAAAGGCGCAGAGAATATTGCGTATATCTGCCTGGCGGTGACGGTTAACCTCGCGGGCGGGCAGCCGGTCTCCATGGCGAACATGCGTGCGGTGCGTGAACTGACGGCAGCGCACGGCATTAAAGTGTTCTACGACGCTACCCGCTGCGTAGAAAACGCCTACTTTATCAAAGAGCAAGAGCAGGGATTTGAGAACAAGAGCATCGCCGAGATCGTGCATGAGATGTTCAGCTACGCCGACGGTTGTACCATGAGTGGTAAAAAAGACTGTCTGGTGAACATCGGCGGCTTCCTGTGCATGAACGATGACGAAATGTTCTCTTCTGCCAAAGAGTTAGTCGTGGTTTACGAAGGTATGCCATCCTACGGCGGCCTGGCCGGACGCGACATGGAAGCCATGGCGATTGGCCTGCGCGAAGCCATGCAGTATGAGTACATCGAGCACCGCGTGAAGCAGGTTCGCTACCTGGGTGATAAGCTGAAAGCTGCTGGTGTACCGATTGTTGAACCGGTGGGTGGTCACGCGGTATTCCTCGATGCGCGTCGCTTCTGCGAGCATCTGACGCAGGACGAGTTCCCGGCACAAAGTCTGGCCGCCAGCATCTATGTGGAAACCGGCGTACGTAGTATGGAACGCGGAATTATCTCTGCGGGCCGTAATAACGTGACCGGTGAACACCACAGACCGAAACTGGAAACCGTGCGTCTGACTATTCCACGCCGTGTTTATACCTACGCACATATGGATGTCGTGGCTGACGGTATTATTAAACTTTACCAGCACAAAGAAGATATTCGCGGGCTGAAGTTTATTTACGAGCCGAAGCAGTTGCGTTTCTTTACTGCACGCTTTGATTACATCTAAAAAATAGTTATGGCCCCATCACGTGATGGGGCTTTTTTGTATTCCTTTTCCATGAACAGGAAGCCTTTGCGGTGCCCGTTACCGTGACATAACTAAAAAAGTAAACCCTGACTCCGACATTTTTATTATCCGCATGATGTACAAATGACAGCTGTAATTATAACGAATAGTCTACAGGAACATTTATCATGGATATTAATGCCATTGAGCGACAGAGTAGTACCCCCGGACTGATTAGCGGAACCATGTTGGTTATCGCGACCGTAGTGGGTGGCGGGATGTTCTCCCTGCCGATTGCGATGGCCGGCGTATGGTTCCCCGGTGCGTCTGTTATTCTTCTGTTTATCGCCATCATGATGTTATTAACCGGTCTGATGCTGGTTGAAGTCAACCTGCATTATGGCGCCGGTGCCAGTTTTAATACCTTTACTCAGGATTTATTAGGCCGTAAATGGAATATCGTTGTCGGTATCGCTTTCGGCTTTGTGCTGTATATTCTGACCTATGCCTATATTTCCGGATCGTCAGCGGTGATGGCGCAAACCGTGTTCAAATACAGCGGCGTGCGCTTTCCGGCGAATATCTCGGTGGTGATCGTCAGCATGCTGGTCGGCGCGATTGCCTGGTACAGCTCCTTGCTGGTCGGACGCATCACTACCGTGTTGATTATCGGTAAGTTTATCGCGTTCTTTGCTACTTTCTCCGGGCTGGTTGGTCATATTGAAGTGGCGAAACTTGTCGACAGCGTGGCGGTGGCGCTGCCCAACTCACAGTACCTGCCTTACATTCTGATGACGCTGCCATTCTGTATTATCTCGTTTGGTTTTCACGGTAACGTGCCGAGCCTGGTCAAGCTGTATGGTACGCGCGGGATTTCGAATATTACGCGTTCGATTATCATCGGTACGCTGTTTGCCCTGCTGCTGTATATCTTCTGGCTGGGCGTCACGATGGGTAACATCAGCCGTTCCGCGTTTCCGCCAATTATCGCCAAAGGCGGCAATATCGACGTGTTTGTTGAGGCCATCAGCGAGCTGTTCACCAGCCGGTATATGGATCTGATCCTGACCTTCTTCGGCAACTTCGCAGTAGCCAGTTCTCTGCTGGCGGCGACGCTTGGCTTGTTCGATTATATCGCCGACCTGTTTCACTTCCCGGATGACGGCATGGGCCGACTGAAAACCGCGCTGGTGACCTACTTCCCGCCAGCCGCCGTGTGCTTCTTCTTCCCGAACGGTTTTGTGCACGCGATTGGCTATGCCGGTCTGGCCTTTACCATCTGGAGCGTGATCCTGCCGCCGTTCCTGGTGAAAGCCGCGCGGAAACGTTTTCCGACCGCCAGCTATACCGCGCCCTGTAATAACACCGTGCTTAACCTGGTGATTGTCTGTGGAGCGGTTGTCTATCTGACGGTTGTTCTGGACGTATTTGGTCTGCTGCCAACGTTTCGTTAGACGGAGTCAAAATGAAAAACGTGTTGTCTGTTCAGTCGTCAGTCGTTTATGGCTATGCCGGAAATAAAGCCGCTGTGCTGCCGATGCAGCTTTCGGGGATCGATGTCTGGCCGTTTTACACCGTACAGTTTTCCAACCACACCCAGTACGGGATGTGGCAGGGCATGGCGATGCCGCACGGCGAGCTGAGTGCCATCATCAGCGGGCTGGATGACCTGCAAAAGCTGGCGCAATGCGATGCCGTGCTGTCCGGGTATCTCGGGGATAAACGTCATTGTGAAGAGGTGATGCACGCGGTCACCACCATTCGTCAGCGTAATCCGCAGGCGCTCTATTTTTGCGATCCGGTGATGGGCGACCCGCAAAAAGGCTGCATTGTCGCGCAGGGCGTAGAGTCCTTTTTTGTCGATGATGCCATTCAACTGGCCGACATCATGGGACCGAATCTCTATGAGCTGGGCGTGCTGACGGGCAGACAACTGCGTGGTTTTGACGAGGTAGTGGAAGCGGCGCAGCAGCTGGTGTCGTGGGGTGTGAAGAAGGTGCTTGTGAAGCATCTCGGCGACTGCTCACGGGACAAACAGGCGTTTGAAATGCTGCTGGTGACGCCGGAACAGACGTTACACATTGCCCGGCCGCTGTATACCTTTGCCAAAATGCCGGTGGGTGTTGGGGATCTGATTTGCAGCTTGATGCTGGCCTCACTGCTCAATGGTTATGAGGACAAGCAGGCGCTGGAGCGGACCACCAGTGTCGTCGATGCGGTGATGCGACTGACGAAAGAGCATGATTCGTATGAACTGCGACTGATAGATGCGCGTCACCAGATAATGGATCCGCAAATTCGCTATCGGGCAGTGGTACTGTAGCGCCACGAGGGGGCTCTATGTTTCTGACATTGCTGCGGCTTCAGCATCCTCTGGTCTACCGTTTCGCGTGGCTTCGTCTGTGGGTGGCGGTGTTAAGAGCATGCGGTCTGCGTAAGAGGAAGGGGTGAACATTTTACGCTGCTGTCGCTGCCGGATGCGGCTCGCGCCTTATCCGGCCTACAAATGAGCGTGAAACGCAGGCCTACAAATGAGTGTGAAATGTAGGCCTGATAAGCGAAGCGCCATCAGGCATAAGTGCCAGGTATTACACGCGGAAGTAGCGTGGTGGAATCAACGCGGAAAAGGCGTCGAACTTCTTCACCATCTTTTTCCAGAACAACATAACAACAATCCTCGATTTGAAACATCGGCGCTATTTTAGTCAGCGCCGACAAATCGTAAAGCCTGTCGCCTTGTTCCGTTCCTGGGGCGGTGTAAACCTTTTTGGTCACTGTGTCGTCAAATACGATTGCCGCGAATTTGACGGGGTTGACAATGGCTTACGCCATAAACCAGTAATAAAAGAGACCAACCTTTAAGCCGAGGATCACAATGTAGGCGCAGCAGTATTTCATGGTGCCAGACATAATCTGGTTGGCCTGACCGTCCATTTTGGTGGCAGAAACCGCGATGGCGATGCTTTGCGGCGAAATCATTTTCCCGCCCGTAGCGCCAGAGGTATTGGCCGCCGCCAGCCAGTTGGGATCGATATGTAACTTGCTGGCAGCAATGGTTTGCAGCTTGCCGAACAGAATGTTCGAGTTGGTATCGCTGCCGGTAACGAACGTGCCCAGCGCGCCAATCACCGGGGCGAGGAAGACGTACGAGCTGCCGGTCAGATCGACAATCGACTGCGCCAGCGTGGAGATAATCCCGCTGAGATCCATCACCGTGGCCAGCGCGACGATCGCCATAATTGCGACGATAGAGTTTTTAAGCTGGAAAATCGTTTTGATAAATACTTCCAGCATCCCGTGTGCGGACGCCCCCTGAATAAAACCGCCGATAATGGTCGCAAAGATGATCAGCATCCCTGGTGTGGTCACCCATTCAACTTTCAGTGCCATCGTTTTGCCGTCAGCCAACGTGAAATGCAGCACCGAAGCCAGTTGGGACGCCGCGCCTTTTATTGTCGGGAACAGCGGCGAACACAGCAGGATAAATACAAAAATAAACAGATAGATAGAGCCCACGCGGAACAGCACTTTTGCCGAGCGTGGCGTGGTTTCGCGGGTATGGCTGACCTCAATGCGCCACTCTGGATCGGTTTTCCCTTTGCGCAGGCGACTGACCATCGCCACGGCAAACAGGCTGACCAGGCTACCGGCAAAAGCGGGTAATTCCGCGCCAAGATGGATGGCGACAAAATATTGCGGAACCAGCGTGGTGATGCCGCAAATCAACGTGATCAGAAATACGCCACGAATGGCTTTCAGGCCGCCGCCAATAATGCAGACAATCACAAACGGCAGCAGGATATTAAACAGCGCGAGCTGCAAAATAATGGTTCCGCCTAAGGTATAAACCGGCAGATTAACCTGCTCTGCCAGAATAGAAACCGGGATCCCGACCGCGCCGAATGCGGTGGGAACGGTATTCGCCACCAGAGAAGCAATAGCAGCCTTCAGCGGGTTGAATCCCAGCGCAATAAGAATGCCGATCGGAATAGCGACCGCCGTGCCATAGCCCGCTGCGGCTTCAAGAAATCCACCAAAACACCATGAAATCAGCAGCACCTGAATACGCTTATCTTCGCTAATGCTGGCGAGAATATCGCGCA